>JAGLKG010000197.1 GCA_023141835.1 Maribacter sp.
ACTTGTGTTCATGGCACCTTCATGTGGGAAAGGTTCGGCAGTGACGGGGTCTAGGACCACACCGTTTAGTAAAATCCCAAACTCATATTGGGGCCTGGCATTGGGGAACGTCTCTGAGGTCAATATCAATGGTGTCAATGAGGAGGCAATTTCTGGAACCGTGGTAACCGAATAGGTTTCAGATTGTTCAGAGATTACATTAGGATGTATAGCCCCTGGAACATTTCCAAAAAGACCAACCATATGGTTTGGAATAGTATTGGTTGATATAGTTCTGGTCGTCCCGTTGATCGATTCGTTATACTGTGAAGTTAAATGACAAAGTCTCACTACAATCTCCTCTCGATGTATCCAATGCTTGATTAGAGCTGCAATCTGTTGTCCTCATTGTTGGAATTATTGTCTAGGGCAGTTGAATCATCTGTATTGCAACCAAGAAAAGCAACCAAAAATAGTAGAAGAAGAAATCTTGCATCCATATTTTGTTTTGTTAGAAGTTTGGGTTTGGACTGCACTGATAGAAAATGGTTTAGTGGAAGTATGGAATTGGGAATTATGTAACTTTCCCGACTACCTTTTTCCCAATTCCACGATCTCCAAATCTTTAATTTCCGCTCCATCAATTACAAAACGCAACATGGTTCGTACTTGATGAATCCCATATTTACCGCATGCACCGGGATTCATATGAAGTAACCCCAATTTTTTGTCCCACATGACCTTAAGAATATGAGAATGTCCGCTGATAAACAATTTGGGGGGATTTGCCTTGATTTCATCCTTGACCTTAGTATTGTAATTGGGAGGGTAACCACCGATATGGGTAATCCATACATCCACTCCTTCACACTTGAACCGATTGTTCAAGGGAAACTCTTTTTGTATGATATGGTCATCAATATTGCCGAAAACACCTCTCAATGGTTTGGTCTTTTCTAAAGTGTCAGTGACTACTAGATTACCAATATCCCCAGCATGCCAAACTTCATCAGCTTGCTTAGCATATTTTAGAATAGCATCATCAATATGACCATGGGTATCCGATAGTAGAAGTATTTTGGTCATAAAACTTAAATTATGCTTAAAAATTTGGGTATTCGATAGCTTTTTATATCGAACGAAGTATATTTATACGCTACAAAAATAGGCGAATCACTTGAGATATTTTATCGTTTTTTCATACTTCGGAAAGTCTTATCATGGTTGGCAAAGTCAACCCAATGCAATTGCGGTGCAAGAGGTTTTGGAGGATGGATTGTCCAAATTATTGGGTGAGTCAGTTTCAGTTGTTGGTGCCGGTCGTACTGATGCCGGTGTACACGCCAAACAAATGTATGCACATTTTGATTTTGGAAAGAAGTTTGATATAGGGGATTTGGAAAATCGGTTAAACGCCTTTTTACCCAATGATATAGCTGTAAAGGAAATTTTTGAAGTTTTGGACAACGCGCATGCACGTTTTGATGCCCTTGAGCGCACTTATGAATATTGGATTGTTCAAGAGAAGAATCCTTTCTATTCTGATTCTGCCTTGTATGTTCGACATTCACTTAACATTGAAGCTATGAACAATGCTGCAAGGTTATTTTTGGAGCATTCCGATTTTGAATGTTTTTCCAAATCAAAAACAGATGTAAAGACTTATTTATGTCAAGTAAAGAAAGCTGTATGGACCAAGGAAGAGGATAAATTAGTGTTTACGATAACCGCAAACCGCTTTTTGCGAAACATGGTTAGGGCAATAGTAGGTACCTTGTTGGATCAAGGGTTGCATAAAACCAATATTGAGCATATACGACAGGTTTTGGATAGTAAGGATAGGTCAAGTGCAGGAGCTTCGGTCCCTGCAAAAGGATTATATTTAACAAAAATCGTTTACCCAAAGACAATATTAAAACATGAGTAAGGAATCTGGAAAAGCATTTGATTTACACTTGTTCAAGCGTCTTTTAGAGTATACACGACCCTATAAGATGACATTTGTCGGAGTCGCACTGTCCGCAATTTTGTTATCTGCATTTGCTGTATCAAGCCCTCTTATTTTAAAGGAACTTATTGACAATGCAATAAAAAAGCCAGATGCCGAGAAGTTACTCTTTTTGGTTTTGGCCATGTTGGTTGTTCTATTGGCCCAGGTGATTTTTCAACTTCTTTTTAATTACTATGCAAATTGGATGGGCGAATCGGTAATTAAGGATATTCGCATAAACCTTTTCAATCACATGTTGAATTTTAGAATGAAATATTTCGACAATTCTTCACTTGGGGTTTTGGTGACCAGAGCTGTTGCCGATATGCAGCGTATTGGTGAAATTTTCAGCCAAGGCTTTTTCGTGATCGTAGCAGATTTATTGAAAATGTTGGCGGCAGCAGCGTTGATGCTGTTCCTAAACTGGAAATTGGCGCTAATTGTTTTCGCCTTGCTGCCTGTCATACTATATGCCACCCGATTATTCCAACAAGCTATGAAAGTTGCTTTTATAGAAGTAAGAGCACAGGTGGCCAATCTTAATTCCTTTGTTCAAGAGCGCTTAACAGGAATGAAAATTGTTCAATTGTTTACCCGAGAACGAATTGAAAGCAAAAAATTCAGGGAAATTAATGAAAAACATAAGGAAGCCTGGTTGAAGACGGTTTGGTACAATTCTATTTTTTTTCCTATTGCCGAGATAGTAACTTCTGTTGCTATTGGTCTTGTGGTCTGGTACGGCGGTTTGCAGAATGTGGCCAATATAACGGATGATGTGGCCGGGACAATATTTGCTTACCTCCTATATATCGAAATTCTTTTTAGGCCTTTAAGGCAAATTGCGGACAAGTTCAATACCCTTCAAATGGGGATGGTCGCTGCAAATAGGGTTTTTGCCATTTTGGATACCAAGAGCAATATTGAAGATTCGGGAACTGTGGAAAAACTCAATGTAAAAGGGGATATTAAATTTTCAGATGTTCGATTTGGATATTTGAAGGATGAAGAAGTGCTTCATGGAATTTCGTTTGACGTAAAGGCTGGAGAAACCATTGCTATAGTAGGAGCAACAGGCGCTGGTAAATCTACTATTGTTAACTTGTTGAATCGTTTTTACGAAATAAATTCCGGTCATATATTTATTGATGGAGTAGATTGTACAGCATACAAATTAGCCTCGCTAAGATCCCATATCGCGGTAGTTTTACAGGACGTTTTTCTATTCGCCGATACCATCGCCAATAACATTTCACTTAAAAATAAAGCTGTTGATATTGAAACTATTGAGCAGGCTGCCCGGCAAATAGGAGTGCATGAATTTATTGACAGCCTTCCCAACGGTTACCAATATAACGTCAAGGAACGAGGCTCTATGTTGTCGAGCGGGCAAAGGCAATTAATAGCATTTCTAAGGGCCTACGTGAGTAATCCCAGTATTTTGATTTTAGATGAAGCTACGTCATCTGTGGATACGTATTCCGAGCAGTTGATTCAACGGGCTACAGAGAAAATTACCGAGGGAAGAACTTCAATTATTATAGCGCATAGATTGGCAACTATTAAGAAAGCCGATAAGATTCTGGTAATGGAATCAGGTAGAATTGTAGAGTCAGGGACACACAACGAATTGTTGAAAAGGGGTGGTTATTACAATAACCTCTATGAAGCTCAATTCATGGCCGAGGAAGTTGCTTAAATCAGCAGATCTTCTTTCATAAGATTAGCCAATTCTGTTGAATCTTTGAAAGCGACAAACTCCCCATTTTTGATATAGGATATACTTCCGGTTTCCTCACTGACCACCAAAGCCAGCGTATCTGTTCTTTCGGTAATGCCGATGGCTGCCCTGTGGCGTAGACCAAATCGCAAAGGAATATTTCGTTCATTTGAAACAGGAAGAATTACACGAGTGGCTACAATGTAGTTGTTCTCGATTACCACAGCACCATCGTGTAAAGGACTATTTTTATAAAAAATACTATCCAATATTGGTTGGTTTACTTTGGCGTACATTTGATCACCAGAGGACTTGATGAAATCCAACGAATTATTTCTTTTTATGACTATGATAGCGCCGGTCTTGGAAGAAGCCATAATTTCACATGCACCTAAAATCGCATCGATATCATTACTGGTAGACATCCCCCCAGGCTTCAAAAACCGAAAACGACGTATGAAATTTCGTTTGTTGGCGAAGTTCGTGGAGCCGATCAATAATAGAAATTTGCGGATTTCCGGTTGAAAAACAATGATTAGGGCAATAAGTCCTACCGACATGAAACCACCGACCATACTGCTGATCATTTCCATTTCTAGAAGATTGGTTAGCTTCCAGAACCCCCAAATAATGACTATTCCTATGAAAATATTAATGGCCACCGAGCCACGAACGAGTTTGTAGATGTAATAAAGAAGTACGGCAACTAAAATAATATCAATGATATCGGTAACCTTAAAGTCGAGAAAATCCAAAAAATCCAATCCTTGCCGTTTTTGTAAAATTAACAAAAATAGATGAACAAAAAGCCTCTCATTATTTTAGATTAGGTGTTCATTTAATTTTACACACTCCATTGCCTCGGCTACATCATGAACCCTTAGGATATTGACCCCTTTTTGAAGTGCTAGCATGTTTAATGCAGTAGTTCCGTTTAATGCATTTTGAGGAGAGCTCTCCAATACTTTGTAAATCATTGATTTTCTACTGAGCCCCACGATTATGGGTAAGTCAGGCGACTGTATTAAGTCAAGATTGTGTAGTAGTTCGTAATTCTGTTCCAAGGTTTTACTGAAACCAAACCCTGGGTCAATAATAATATCATTTATCCGATGTTCTCGGGCCTTTGCAATTCGCTCCGAAAAGTAATGTAAAATTTCAACAAGAAGATTGTTATATTTCGTCTTTTGCTGCATAGTTTTCGGAGTACCCCTCATGTGCATCATTATGTATGGGGCTTTGTGTTTTGCAATTACCTGGAACATGTTTTCATCTTGCCTGCCCGCCGATATATCATTGATCAGTATGGCACCTTCATGTAAACATTGGTCTGCAACCTTGCTTCGAAAAGTATCAATAGATAGGAGGGTGTCTGGGAAATTCTTCATGATTAATTTGACCATTGGGACTATTCTTTCCAATTCTTCCTTTTCGGAAACGGCATGGCCGCCAGGCCTTGAACTATATGCTCCTGCATCTATGAAAGTCGCTCCTTCGTTCAGCATTTTTTCAACCTGTAACAAAATGGTCTTTTCATCTTTATATTTTCCACCGTCATAAAAAGAATCAGGAGTAAGGTTAAGGATACCCATTATTTTGGGTGAGGAAAGATCTATAAGGGTACCGTGACAATTTAGGGTCATGTTGCTAATTTAATGTACAAAGTTGATCCTATAAAGTTTGATATACCAACTTTAAACCACGAACTTTGACGTTTAGAATATTTTAAGCGAAATTTACGCAAATTAGTAAAACTACATGCAGAAGACCTCAGAGCAGTACGATGCCGTGATACAGGTTTGTCGGGATTTATTCCAAAAAAAGATGAAGGACTACGGAAGTGCTTGGCGTATTCTTAGATTACCCTCTTTGACGGATCAGATTTATATTAAGGCGCAACGCATTCGTGGTCTTCAGGAAAATGACGTACGCAAGGTTGACGAGGGGGAAAAGTCGGAATTTATTGGAATCATCAATTATACGATTATGGCCCTGATTCAATTGGAGAAGGGTATTGTAGATCAGCCGGATTTGTCTACAGAGGAAGCACTAAAGTTATATAATAGACATACGACGGATACCAAATCGTTAATGGAAGACAAAAATCATGACTACGGAGAGGCTTGGCGCGACATGCGGGTAAGTTCACTTACCGATTTGATTCTTCAGAAACTTTTACGAGTTAAACAAATTGAGGATAATGAAGGTAAGACTTTGGTCAGTGAAGGTATTGATGCGAATTACCAAGATATGGTTAATTATGCTGTCTTCGCTTTAATTCATTTAAACGCAGATTCTAAATGAAATATTTAGTTGGTTTTTCAAGAATATTTGTTGGTGTACTTTTTATAATCAGTGGATTTATAAAACTCAATGACCCTGTAGGCTTTTCCTTTAAATTGGAGGAGTACTTTAGCCAAGGGGTATTGGATCTTCCTTTTTTTGAGCCCTATGCCTTGGCCATTTCCATTCTTGTTGTCGTCTTCGAAGTATTACTTGGAATAATGCTATTGATTGGTTTTAGAGCAAGCTTTACTTTATGGAGTTTACTTCTTATGATAGTCTTTTTTACATTTCTTACCTTCTACTCAGCTTATTTCAATAAGGTTACGGATTGTGGTTGTTTTGGTGATGCGGTGAAACTAACCCCTTGGGAATCTTTTACCAAGGACATCGTATTATTGGTATTGATCATTATCCTGTTCTTAGGTAGAAAATATGTGAAACCAATCTTTGGTTCCAATACCAAACGTATGGTTACGGGTATTGCACTAGTGCTTTGCGTTATATTCGCCAACTATGTATTGAGGCATTTGCCCGCAATCGACTTTAGACCCTATAAGATTGGCGCCAATATTCAGGATGGTATGGGCATACCCGAAGATGCGCCAAAAGCAATATATGACTATGCCTGGAGGTTCAATGTGAACGGTGAGGAAAAAGTAATTGTAACGAATGGTGATTACCCTTCGGTTGATGGAGAGTTCATCGACGTTGAAACCACAGAAATCCAAAAAGGGTATGAACCGCCTATCCATGATTTTACAATAGAACAAAATGGAGAGGATTTTTCGCCAACCTTACTAGAAGAACCTAAGCTAATGATGATAGTGGCCTATGATCTTCGCAAAAGCCAGTATAAGGCCTTTCCGGAGTTACAAGAGGTAATTTCCAAGGCTAAGAACGGAGGGTATAGGGTAATTGGCATGTCGGCATCGAGTGCTGGGCAAACCGATAAATTGGTAAAGGAGTATAAATTGGGCACAGAATTCTATTTTACCGATGAGACCACACTCAAGACCATTGTAAGGTCTAACCCCGGTGTGCTTCTTTTGGAAAAAGGGACCATCAAACAAAAGGTCCACTATAACGATTTGAATGAATTGACATTTAAATGAATTGATGAATTTTAGCAAAATATAAAGAAATTATATAAACAACTTAGAGGATAGTAAAATGAGAAATAAGATAGTAGCGGGAAATTGGAAAATGAACAAGGATTTGACGGGTACTGAGGCCTTATTGGAAGAGCTTTCTGCCAAATTACCAGATACCAATGCTAAAGTTATGGTATCCCCCACCTTTGTTAATCTTGCGAATGCCGTTCAAAAATTGAAGGATTCAAAAATTGAAGTGATAGCCCAGAATATGCATTTTGCCGAAAATGGGGCTTATACAGGTGAAATATCAGCCAATATGTTATTGAACATAGGAATCAATACCGTAATTATTGGTCATTCAGAACGAAGAGCCTATTTTGGTGAAACCGATGAGATTCTTTCAAAAAAGGTGAAAGCGGCATTGGCAAATAATATGCAAGTGATGTTCTGTTTTGGTGAGGAATTGGAAGACCGCAAATCAGGAAATCATTTTAATCTTGTTGAAAGTCAGTTGAAAAATGCGCTCTTTGATTTAGATTTGGCAGCATGGCCAAATATTATTTTGGCCTATGAACCTGTTTGGGCAATAGGTACCGGTGAAACTGCCTCTCCAGAGCAAGCACAGGAAATGCATGCATTTATCAGAAAAACCATCGCTGAGGCTTTTGATACTGATATTGCCGAAAATGTTTCCATTCTGTATGGTGGAAGTGTAAAACCGGGCAATGCTGAAGAAATATTTTCCAAACCGGATGTCGATGGTGGACTTATTGGAGGTGCATCATTGGTGGCCGATGATTTCATAGCCATTGTAAAAGCGATTTAAGGGCTTAGACATTTCATATATTACCTCCTAAGGGTTGCCTTAGGTAAGGATGTTTGTGGAATTACTTTGTACACGATAACCATCCATGTCAAATACAATTTACATAGAATACAACTTTAAAATAACCCCTTCGCAACCAGCCTCGGATATTTTAATAGCCGAGTTGGGCGAGGCCGGATTTGAAAGTTTTGTGGAGGTTGATTCTGGGATTTCAGCGTATATACAGAAAGAGGATTGGCGGGTAGATATACTTGATGGTATCCAGATTTTTGGCAATTCAATGTTTAAGATAGATTTCGATTTCAAAGAGATTGAACAAGAAAATTGGAATGCCACCTGGGAGCAGAATTTCAACCCGATTACCATAGGTGACAAATGCGAAGTGAGGGCTCCATTTCATAATGGCCCCAATGCCAAATACGATATCGTAATCGAGCCAAAAATGAGTTTTGGGACTGGGCACCATGAAACTACACATATGATGCTCCAATTCATTTTGGAAAATGATTTTGAAGGGAAAACGGTTTTGGACATGGGGAGCGGTACAGGAGTTCTTGCCATACTGGCTTCGATGAAGGGAGCAGCGCATACAGATGCCATTGATATTGATAATTGGTGTTACCAAAATGCCAAGGAAAATGTTGAAAGGAATAATCGTACGAATATTACGGTGTTTGAAGGCGACTCCCGTTTGCTGACGGACCAAAAATACGATGTTATTTTGGCGAACATAAATCGAAATATTCTGTTGGTAGACATCCCGAAATATGCCAACCATTTAACTGAAAAAGGTACTCTTTTCTTAAGCGGATTTTACAATGATGATATTCCGGCAATTACAGACCAATGTAATAAGACCGGACTCCAACTTGAAAAAAATCTTGAAAAAAATAATTGGGTTGCCGTAAAATATGTATTTTAGAGTGTCTTATTCAAGTAATAAAAACATCTGATTATGGGTGCTAAGGAAAAAATTTCGGAAGAACTCGTCCTTGAAGAAGAGACTGTAAACCAAAACGAAATTGTACTTTTCAATGATGAGGTGAATACTTTTGATTATGTTATCGATACATTGGTTGATGTTTGTGACCACACTCCAGAACAGGCCGAACAATGTTCTTTAATTGTTCATTATAATGGTAAATGCACGGTAAAAACGGGAGAATACAAGGATTTAAAACCCAGATGTAGCAAATTGCAACAGGCTGGTTTAAGTGCTGAAATTATTTGACCCTTCTCTTGCATTGTACATAAATCTGGGGAGGCTAAAAATTCATGGCTTTCTGGAACGGCTTCATGGAATTTTATGCTCTTACCCAATATATTTTGAGAGTTAAAACAGATTATGACGGACTTATTATAGACCCCTGTATCCCCACCATATTGGAGAGTTTTAAAATGAAAAGAAAGTTTAGGGGGCAACTTAAAACATTGAGGGACATAACCCCGAACATGTCAGTAAAGGTGTCAAAAGGGTAATTGTAAATGGCATAGACCTAGAGTCAAATGTTATTCCCATTTTAGAAAAAAGAAAAGAACATTAAGTAATAGTGGTAATGGGTTAGTAGGGCTAGTGAGGTAATTTATTCTTTAGAACCCCATAAATAAAAGTTCCCAAAATCGCTGCTGCGATTACAATCAACATGCTAAAAACACCAGTTCCGACAAGAACGAACATTGGTCCGGGGCAAGTGCCTGCCAGAGCCCATCCAAGTCCAAAGATAGCTCCGCCCAAAAGATTACGGGTAAGACCTTTCTCTTTAGGAACGGTTTTAATTTTTTCTCCCTTAATACTTTTAACACCCAATTTTTTAATTAACCAAATAAAAAGCACTCCAAGTGATACTGAAGAACCAATGATACCGTACATATGAAAAGACTGAAACTTGAACATTTCATAAATGCGATACCATGATACCGCTTCGGATTTGACCAAAACAATACCAAAGAATATACCGACCAACAAATATTTTAAGAACTTCATACCGTGAAAATTAGGGGTAAAATAAAATGAGTCATGATTAATCCACCTATAAAAAAGCCCACGACGGCAATTAGCGATGGTTTTTGCAGATTACTTAAGCCATAAATTGCATGGCCAGAAGTACAACCACCAGCATATCTTGTTCCAAAGCCAACTAAAAAGCCGGCAATAATTAAAACGGCCATTCCTTTAATGCCTAGAACAACATCCCAACTGAATATTTCGGAAGGTAACAATGCATTTCCAGGGTCTTGAAATCCTAAAATCTCCAAGTCCTCGATGGTGTTGCCCGACAAGTTTATCGGGGAACCGTCCGATAAAAATTGTACCGCTAAGAACCCGCCAATTATCGCCCCAAGTACAACTACGAGATTCCAGCGATGAGCTTTCCAATCATATTTAAAAAAGTCGGCATATTTCCCTGCTCCCCCTATACTACATAAGGTCTTTAGGTTAGAGGACATACCAAAAGTTTTCCCGAAGTAGATCAAAATCAACATGACCAAGGTTATCAATGGCCCTGAAATGTACCAAGGCCAAGGTGCTAAAACTAATTCCATTATATGGTTTTTTTGTAAATATAAGAGTATATAATTTGATTTGTTAAGTTATATTTGAAAGTGTCATGGGAACTTTATAAAAACTATTTGTAATTGATCCATATAATTATGAAAAAGAGGTCTTTGTTTATCGTCTTTGGCATTCTGTTGGTTGGTTTAATAGCCTGCAAGAAGGAAGGGGTTGAATTTGAATCCTCTACAAGTGATCTTGTCTTTAATGCATTGGCCCAAACTTGGGATGAAGCAATACCCTTAGGAAATGGGATGATCGGAAACCTTGTATGGCAAAAGGAAGGTAAACTGAGATTCTCGCTGGATCGTGTTGATTTATGGGATCTGCGCCCTATGGAGAATATTGATTTTGATACTTGGAAATTTAATGACGTATACGAACATTGGAAAGCGGATACATACGATGAAGTGCAAAAAGCCTTTGATGCTCCTTATGACAAACTTCCTGCACCATCGAAAATTCCTGCCGGGGCTTTGGAATTTGATGTCGCGTCGCTTGGAAAAGTGGAGACCGTTCGTTTGAACATTAAATCAGCAACGTGTATTGTGAAATGGGACAGCGGAGCAAAACTAACCGCATTTATCCATGCCGAAAAACCAGTGGGGTGGTATATGTTCGAGAACCTAACCTGCCCTATAAAAGTGGCGATGATTCCACCTGCATACAATCGTAAGAATAAAGAAGGGCATACCAGCCAGTCGCGTAATGACCTGAATCAATTGGGGTATGAACAAGGTGAAGTTATAGAAAATGATAATTCGATAACCTATAATCAAAAAGGGTGGGATACATTTAAATATCAAATTGCAACCCAATGGGAGCGGTCCAAGAAGAGTCTTACCGGAAGTTGGTCTGTATCTTCAGCAAACAATGGATGGCCTAAAACAGCAACAGCGAAAGAAGTAGTTTCCAAAGCGATGGTTTCCGGTATGGAAACAGCATTGACGGCTCATCTAGATTGGTGGGGAAATTATTGGTCAAAATCATCAATCGCCATTCCCGATACACTTCTTCAAAAACAATATGAGTTAGAGATGTATAAGTTTGGCGCAGTGGCCCGGTCTAATGCACCTCCGATTGCGTTACAGGCGGTTTGGACGGCCGACCATGGTAAATTGCCACCATGGAAAGGAGATTTTCATCACGATTTAAATACTCAGCTAAGTTACTGGCCTTCCTATGCTGGCAACCACATTGAATTGGAAGAGGGATTCCTGAATTGGCTTTGGAAATACCGTCCGGCATTTAAAAAATATACTGAGGATTATTTTGAAGCCAAAGGCATGAATGTTCCTGGAGTTACCACCTTGGAGGGGGAACCGATGGGGGGGTGGATTCAATATTCCTTCGGACAAACAGTCGGTGCCTGGCTTTCACATCATTTTTATTTACACTGGCAGTTTACCCAGGACGAGGATTTTCTTAAGGAGAAAGCCTATCCTTGGTTAAAGGACGTTTCAATTTTTATCGATGACATATCAATAGTAGAAAATGGGAAACGCGGCCTGAAAATAAGTTCTAGTCCAGAAATTTTCAATAACTCAAGGAAAGCTTGGTTTGCTGGGACCACCAATTTCGATTTAGCCTTGATTCGTTGGAATTTAGAAAAAACAGCAGAATTAGCAAGAAAGTTACAGCTCGACGAAGAGGCTGCAAAGTGGACAAAACAGTTGTCTGAATGGCCAGAATTGGCCGTGGACAAAGAAACGGGATTTATGTTCGCTCCTAGTTTTCCATATAATGAATCACATCGTCATTTTTCACATCTTATGGGGTACCACCCTTTGGGACTTGTTGACTTTTCGTATGGGGATGCTGATAAGGATATTATTCGAAATACCTTAAAGAATCTTGAAAAACAAGGCCCTGACTATTGGACGGGCTATTCGTATAGTTGGCAAGGCAACCTGTATGCACGTGCATTCGAAGGAGACAAAGCTGCCAGAGTATTAACGACATTTGCGCAATGTTTTTGTCTAAAAAATTCGTTTCATGCAAATGGAGACCAATGCAAAGCAGGCCATTCAACAATGACCTATAGACCATTCACATTGGAGGGTAATTTCGCTTTTGCCTCGGCTATACAAGAGATGTTGCTGCAAAGTCATACCGGAATTATAAGGTTGTTTCCGGCCATTCCGGCGACTTGGAAAGATGTTTCTTTTAAAAAGTTGAGAACAGTCGGTGCTTTTCTTGTTTCCGCAGAAATGAAGAGTGGTAAAGTCCAAAAAATTGAAATTGAATCAGTGGCCGATGGTGTTTGTTCGCTCGCAAATCCATTTTTGGATTTTAGATTTGATTTCTATGGGACCGGAGAGCTAAAGGAGTCAGGGGAGAATATCGAAATTAATATGGCCAAAGGACAGAAAGTAGTATTGTCTGCCGTTGGTGAATAAGATTTTTTTAACCTTAACCCTAGCTTAAGTCACCTCGACCGGGTCAGAACTTATTATTTATCTATTGGATATTCAAAAAGTTCTAATTTCACTTTTTGAAGTACGCACCGATTCATTCACCAGATTGGACTTGTATATTATAGGCATGTATTTAATTTCAAATACCTTTTAAAAGGTATTTGATCGAACAACGAAAGGTAGCTTAAATGAATACTGACCGGAACGTGAATTAATACAAAACCTGTCCTAAAGATCGGGGGATGCTCATACTTTCTACCAATAAATTCGTATATTCAATTCCAGATGATTCTGGTTAATGCTAAATATTTTTGCTATGTTAGAACTCAAGCCACTTTCCAACGATTCAATTCCCAAGGCCGTAATCAGAGCTAAGCACTATCGTCTGTTAAATGAACCTTGGCAGGCCGAAAGTATTTGCAGGGACATTCTCAAGGTTGATCCTGGGCACAAACTTGCGCTGCTGTATCTTATTTTAGCGATTACCGATCAGTTCGGTACTGAAAAAAGTTCTTCTTATTCTGAAGCAAAGGATTTATGCGAACAGTTAATCGATGAATACGATCGATATTATTATCGAGGTATTATAGAAGAACGTTCAGGGAAGGCCACCTTAAAGCGGGCAACACCCCGGGTTAAGTATATCGCCTATGAATACTACCGACGTGCCATGGATTTTTTCGAAAAAGCGGAGAAGATTCAGCCCAAAGATAATCAAGATGCTATTTTAAGATGGAATGCCTGTGTAAGGGGAATTCAAGAATTTGATCTCAAACCTTCTCGAGACGAAAACCGGGTACAGCCATTTTTAGATGTCTGATTTAAGACCAGTTCAGTACAAGGACAGGTTTACCTAATGCCCTGTTTCATAGGGGCAAATAATCCTGTTTTTGGGAACTGATTAGGCAATTTCAACATAGATTTTATACGGATTCTTTTAAGGCTTTATGGGAGGAAGTTTCTTCTTCCTTTTGCCAAATAATTTCCGTGATAATATGGTCACCGGGTCATAAAATCGATCAATTACACGCTCCTTGAGCGGAATGATCCCATTGTCAGTAATGTTGATATCCTCCGGACATACTTCGGTACAGCAACGTGTAATATTGCACATGCCCGAACCAAATTCTTTTTTAAGTTCTGGTATCCTATCCTCTATATCCAAAGGATGCATTTCGAGGCTAGCCATGCGAATCATAAATCTGGGGCCAATAAATTCATCCTTTTTATCGTGGTCCCGAAGGATGTGACATACATTTTGGCACAAATAACATTCAATACATTTCCGGAATTCTTGAACACGGTCCACATCTTCCTGATACATCACATATCCCTTATCGGTCTTCGCTTCGGGAGCTAATTTTACAGGCTTAATTCTTTTGTTCTGCGTGTAATTCCAGGAAACATCAGTAACGAGATCCTTGATAACCGGAAAGGTTTTTAAGGGCGTAATGGTAATTGTTTCACCCGGGCCATATTGGTTCATCCGGGTCATACAGGACAATTTCGGTTTTCCGTTAATTTCCACACTACAGGATCCACATTTTCCCGCCTTGCAGTTCCATCTAACCGCTAGGTCATTGGCCTGTTCTGCCTGAATTTTAAGAACCACGTCCAAGACCACCATTCCTTCGTTTACTTCTGTTTCATAATTAACCAGCTCGCCATTTTTATGGTCTCCCTTATAAATCTGAAATTTACGCCTTGCCATATTCTTTCGAGTTAGTAGTTGGAATTTGTACCCTCTAAGGATCCAACGATAATAATTTTTATTCCATTACTTGTAATAATCAGGTTTTACCCTGTTCCCTTTCTTTTTCAATTTCCATTTCAAGGGTGTCAATAGACGATTTCGCAATACGTTCCAATTTCGCGTCAGGAGCAGGTCGTTCGGTCTTAACCAATCGCATCTTTCCATCATCTCCTTTGGTGATCACAATATTATAGTGAAGCCAATGCTCCTGCTCACCGGGGAAATCCGCACGCGTATGTGCCCCCCTGCTTTCTTCCCGTAATAGTGCGGCATGGGCAACTGCTTCGGATGTAATTAATAGATTACGCAATCCCAAGGCCTCGTGCCAACCAGGGTTAAATTGGCTTGCCCCTTTTGCTTTCACGGTTTTATATGCTTCCTTGATTTTTTCCAAGGTACCGATACCCTTTTCCAACTCCTTTTCGGTTCTGATG
>JAGLKG010000198.1 GCA_023141835.1 Maribacter sp.
GATCCATAATATGACAAGCCATATCACCAAGTGCTCCTGTACCAAAGTCAGACCAGCCTCTCCAATCAAATGGGAGGTAAGCATCGTTATAGTCCCGCATCTCTGCAGTACCCAACCATAAATCCCAGTTCAACCCTTTCGGAGTTCTATGCTTTTTAGTAAGTGTTTCCAGTGCTTGTGGCCAAATAGCACGATTGGTCCAGCATTTTACCGTATGCACATCACCTATGATACCGGTATCATAAATTTCTTTCATCTTTCGAACTCCGTCTCCAGAGCCCCCTTGGTTCCCCATTTGGGTAACAACCTTATATTTCTTTGCTGCTTCAGTTAGCATTCGCGCTTCCCAAATATCGTGGGTAAGGGGCTTTTGCACATATACATGTTTACCCATTTGCATAGCGGAATAGGCCGCTACAGCATGATTGTGATCTGGCGTAGAAACAGAGACGGCATCAATATTGTTCTTCTCCTTCTCCAGCAATTCTCTAAAGTCATGGTAATAACTGGCTTTGGGAAAAGATTCTCTTGACTTAATGGCCTGTCTATCATCAACGTCACAAAGAGATACGATATTCACATTGGGGCTTTTAGCAAATGAGGCAATATCACTTGTGCCCTTTCCGCCTGCTCCGATACCGGCAATATTGAGTTTGTCGCTAGGGGGAACAAAACCAGGACCTCCCATTACGTGTCTTGGTACTATCATAAACGCTGCGGATGCTAATCCCGCGCTTTTAACAAATTCCCTTCGCGATTTATTGCCAATCGCAAGCTTATTTTTTTTGGACATAACTTTCTGAAAATTTTGGTTTTGAAATTTTCGTTTAATATAGTTGAATTATTCAAGACTGACCAAACGAAATTTCGTTTCATTTTTGGTTAATTTTAATTTTCTATTAAAATTCAAAACAAGGGCAAATATTTAGTGTATATAGGCTAAATTTCTACAGGTATGAGCCTTTTTCTCTGGACTCCCTGCATATGAAGTATTCAAAAAATATAAGGATGACATATTAATCTTATCTTTATAACTAAAAGAACCAAGATTACTGCTATGATTAAGAATAAGTTCTACCCCTTATTCATCTGTATGCTTATTTTAATCGGGTGTTCGAATAATGATGATAATGGCAATTCGAACAACGATCAAATAGATGTTGTAGGACCTCTAGGATTTACGCCTTGTGAAAATGGTATAGCAGGAATCTATCCATGCGCTGGGTATGACTTATTAGGAAGAATTTCTCTATCTGATTTTGGTGCTTCTACAGGAAATGACATCTGGGGGTGGACGGATCCCACCACGAACAAGGAATATGCCTTAATGGGCTTGGATAATGCCACCGCTTTTGTTGACATTTCAGATACAGAAAACCTTATTTATTTGGGAAAATTGCCTACGGCTACGTTGAGCAGTGGTTGGCGTGATATAAAAGTATATCAAGACCATGCTTATATCGTTTCCGAGGCTGACAACCACGGCATGCAGGTTTTTGACTTGACCCGATTGCGAAATGTTTCCGATCCGCCCGAAAATTTTATGGCAGATGCCAATTATACCGGTTTTAGTAGTGCTCATAATATTGTCATTAATGAAATTACCGGATTTGCTTATGTAGTTGGTGCCTCTGGAGGTAATGCCTTTAACGGGGGCGTTCATTTTATTAATATTCAAAACCCTGAGTCACCCGTAGGTATAGGGGGTTATGGAGCTAATGGATATACCCATGATGCTCAAGTGGTCACTTATACGGGTCCAGATGTAGATTATGCGGGTAGAGAAATTTTTATAGGGGCCAACGAAAATCAGATTGCTTTGGTGGATGTTACGGACAAGGATAACCCCACGGGGATTGCTACCCTGACCTACAGCAATCTAAGCTATACCCATCAAGGATGGTTTACAGAAGATCAGCGTTACTATATTTTGGGCGATGAATTGGATGAAGTGGATTTTGGATTCGATTCCCGTACTTTGGTTTTTGACCTTATTGACCTGGATAATCCGATTTTACATACAACGTATACTGGGGAAACTACCGCCATTGACCATAACGGTTATGTGAAGGGCGATCAATATTTTTTGGCGAATTACCGAGCTGGGGTTCGGATATTGGATATTTCCGATATAGCAAATAAGAATATTTTCGAGGAAGGCTTTTTTGATACATTTCCCTCTAGCAATAGTGCTGGTTTTGATGGAGTATGGAGTGTGTATCCGTTTTTTGCTAGCGGTAAGATAGTAGTAAGTGATATCAATTCCGGATTGTTCGTTATAAAAAAATCAGAGTAGTGAATAGATTTTTAGGCACTTTTATAATCATGATTTTTTTTGGTTGCACCCTTGACGGAGAACATAGTCAGTATTTCGAATATGGAACACCATTTCAATTCAAGGGTGAAGTGGAATGGGTCAAGAATTTTGGGGGTTCTGGAGCCGAAACGGCCCAAGCCATTATTTCAACCTCAGATGGGGGTTATGCCGTTTTTGGTTATACCAATAGTGTCGACGGTGATATTTTGGACAAGGATACCAATGTTAATGATTATTGGTTATTGAAATTGGATACCGAGGGCAATCTACAGTGGAATAGGACTTATGGGGGAAGTAAGGATGACAAAGGGCAATCTTTGGCACAAACCGATGATGGGGGGTATGTGTTGACTGGCTATGCCATGAGTGACGATGGTGATGGAAGCAATAATGAAGGCTTGCACGATAATTGGATTCTGAAATTGGACGCTTCCGGAAACATGGAATGGGAGCAGAGTTTCGGATTTTCTGGACATGACCATTCTTACGATATCATTCAAACCCAAGATGGGGGATTCTTTTTTATTGGTTTCTTGGATATAACATCAGCGAGGGCTGATGGTTATACCGAAAAAGGAAACTATTTAACCCGACATGGTGTTGGCGAGTTTTGGGGAACAAAAATAGACGCCCAGGGCAGCATAGAGTGGAGAAAATATTTTGGGGGAACAAATAATGACAGGGCGCATGCCGTTGTTGAGGCCAATGATGGCGGGTTTGTAATGGCTGGTTTTTCAGAAAGTAACGATTTTGATGTCAGTGATACTAGGGGAAGTTATGATTTTTGGGTTGTAAAATTAACGGCAACTGGGGAGTTTGTTTGGGAGCGCTCTTTTGGAGGTTCAGGTATCGAAATTTCCTATGATATTGCCAAAACTACAGATAACGCCTATGTAGTGACAGGGAATACCTTTAGTGATGATACTGATGTTTCCACGAATAATGGAGAATCAGATGTTTGGTTGATCAAGATTAACGATAATGGTGACCTTATATGGGAAAAAACCTATGGCGGCACCCAGTTTGATGATGCCCGAGGGCTAAACACAAGTCAGGACGGCGGTTACATTATTGCAGGTAATTCCAAAAGCTCTGATATCGATGCAACGTCCAATTCGGGTGAGAATGATTTATGGGTCATCAAGACCGATGCCAATGGAGCATTAATTTGGCAGCAAACCTTTGGTGGCGCTGATTTGGACTATGGTTTTGATGTTCTTGAAAATGGGGATAGAAGTATAGTAGTTGTTGGCGAGAGTACAAGTTCGGATTTTCCGGACCTTCAAAATAAAGGAATGTCTGATTTAGTTGTTATAAAAATAAAATAGTCTTGAGTGTATTGTTTTGGTCACACTGAGTGTGGTCGAAGTGTCTAGATGTTTTCTTATTCTTCTTCTTTCCATAGAAAAATCTTATCAATCTATACGTTATAATAATGTTAGTTATAGTTGCAGAACCCCACTTATAACTTATATTTGTAAACTATTTAGAATCATAACAAATAATGATACAGGTTTCAGAAACAGCTAAAAAAAGGGTCATTAGTCTCATGACTGAGGAAGGTTTTGATGCTTCCAAGGACTATGTACGCGTAGGGGTTAAAAGCGGAGGATGCAGTGGGTTGTCTTATGAATTGGATTTTGACAATAAGGTGGGGGAAACCGATAAGGTTTTTGAAGACAATTCGGTGCGGATTATAGTAGATAAAAAAAGTTTTTTGTATCTCGTAGGAACCGTATTGGAATATTCAGGCGGACTTAACGGAAAAGGGTTTGTGTTTAACAATCCCAATGCCCAGCGTACTTGTGGGTGTGGAGAAAGCTTTTCATTGTAGATAGTCAAAGAGGAAATAGTAAATGAGTAATAGGAAGAATGTATAGCTCATTTGAAGATTTTGAGGTTTACAAAGCAGCTATAAGTTTTACTGGGAAGACTTATAAGTTATTAGATAGAAATCCTTTAAAAAATGATTTTGCGTTGGTTGATCTATTAAGAAGAGCGACCATATCAATTTCGAATAACATTTCAGAAGGATTTGAAAGGGAAACAGACAAGGAATTGATAAGATTTCTTTATTTCGCAAAAGATTCAGCTGGCGAGGTAAGGAATTTATTCAATGTTATGGATGAAATAGAATAATTAAACAAGGAGCAACTAGTAGAATTGAGAAATGATGTAGTTGCAATTTCGAAACAGCTGGCAAATTACATTAAGTATGTTAAAAAGAGAAATAGTTGATATTGACTCTTTTACTTTTTAACCCTTAGCTTAAAAAAAGAATGGCATATACTGAAGAGGAATTAAAAAAAGAGCTTGAAACCAAGGAGTATGAATATGGTTTCTATACAGATATTGAATCGGATACCCTACCTGTGGGGTTAAACGAGGATATTGTAGTGGCTATTTCCAAAAAGAAAGAAGAACCCAGTTGGATGACCGATTGGCGTTTGAAAGCTTTTAAGGCTTGGAAAGAAATGGAAGAGCCCGAATGGGCCAACGTTACGTATCAAAAACCAGATTTTCAAGCCATATCTTATTACTCGGCCCCCAACAGTAAGCCAAAATATGATAGTTTGGATGAGGTAGATCCTGAGTTACTGGACACCTTCAAGAAACTGGGTATTTCGTTGGATGAGCAAAAGAAATTGACTGGTGTTGCAGTTGATATTGTAATAGATTCTGTTTCCGTTGCCACTACTTTTAAAAAGACTTTGGCAGAAAAGGGAATTATTTTTTGTTCCATTTCAGAGGCTATAAAAGAGCACCCTGAACTGGTCCAAAAATATATAGGTTCCGTGGTGCCACAAAAAGATAATTTTTATGCGGCGCTTAATTCGGCCGTGTTTTCAGACGGATCCTTTTGCTATATTCCAAAAGGAGTGCGATGTCCAATGGAGCTATCCACCTATTTTAGGATAAACCAGGCGGGAACTGGTCAATTTGAAAGAACTTTGGTAATCGCGGACGAAGGCAGTTATGTGAGTTATTTAGAAGGGTGTACAGCACCTTCTCGCGACGAAAATCAATTGCACGCAGCCGTAGTGGAATTAATTGCGCTAGATGGTTCCGAAATAAAATACTCAACGGTACAAAATTGGTTCCCTGGTGATAAGAACGGCAAGGGAGGGGTTTTCAACTTTGTCACCAAAAGAGGGATTTGCGAGAAAAACGCAAAAATCTCATGGACACAGGTAGAAACAGGCTCAGCGATCACTTGGAAATATCCTTCCTGCATTTTAAAAGGGGATAACTCAATCGGCGAATTTTACTCCATTGCAGTAACTAACAACTATCAGCAGGCCGATACAGGGACTAAAATGGTGCATTTGGGCAAAAACACCAGAAGTACCATAATTTCTAAAGGTATTTCTGCTGGGAAATCTCAAAATAGTTATCGAGGATTGGTACAGGTAAGCAGTCGGGCTGAAAATGCAAGAAACTTTTCTCAATGCGATTCCCTTTTAATGGGGAATGAATGTGGAGCACATACCTTTCCCTATATTGAGGTAAAAAACAAAACGGCACAAATAGAACATGAGGCCACGACCAGTAAAATTGGTGAGGATCAAATATTCTATTGCAATCAACGTGGTATCAATACGGAAAAGGCCATTGCCCTTATTGTAAACGGGTTTAGTAAAGAGGTGCTTAACAAACTGCCCATGGAATTTGCTGTGGAGGCCCAAAAATTATTAGAAATTAGTTTGGAAGGATCCGTAGGATAACCATCCACATAAGAAAATTAAAACACAACTTAAAATGTTAAAAATAAACAATCTACACGCAGGCGTAGAAGGTAATGAGATATTAAAAGGGATTAACCTTGAAGTGAATGCTGGAGAGATCCATGCCATAATGGGTCCCAATGGATCCGGGAAGAGCACCTTGGCTTCAGTGATTGCTGGTAAAGAAGAGTTTGAGGTTACCGAAGGGAATGTGCTATTGGATGGGCAGGATCTTGAAGATTCGGCCCCAGAAGATAGGGCCCATAAAGGTATATTCATGTCTTTTCAATATCCTGTGGAGATCCCAGGGGTTTCGGTTACCAATTTTATGAAGACAGCCATCAACGAATCGAGAAAGGCAAGAGGATTGGAAGATATGCCTGCGAACCAAATGTTGAAACTTATCCGTGAAAAGGCCGAACTACTTGAAATTGACCGTAAGTTCTTATCGCGTTCCCTGAATGAAGGTTTTTCAGGTGGTGAAAAGAAACGAAACGAGATTTTTCAAATGGCCATGCTCGAACCTAAACTGGCTATTTTGGATGAGACCGATTCAGGTCTGGATATTGATGCCTTGCGAATCGTTGCCAATGGGGTAAACAAGTTAAAGAGCAAGGACAATGCGGTAATTATAATTACACATTACCAAAGATTGCTCGATTATATTGTGCCAGATTATGTACATGTATTGCATGAGGGTAAGATCGTAAAATCAGGCACAAAGGAATTGGCTCACGAACTTGAGGCTAAAGGGTACGATTGGATTAAAAATGGGGCTGTAGTATAACTGGAGGGTCTGTCATTCCTGCGTAGGCAGGAATCCAATGAATAACTAAATAGAAATAATGAGATTCCTGCCTTTGCAGGAATGACAAGTATCGAAAAATGGATTTAAAAGATAAATTGGTTTCTTCATTTTTGGCCTTTGAAAGCAAGGTTGATGTTGAGCATCCTGTGCACGATATTCGTTCCGAGGCGATAAAAAACTTCGAGGATAAAGGATTTCCTTCCAAAAAAGCGGAAGCGTGGAAATACACATCGTTAAAAGGCTTACAAAAGATAGATTTTAGCATTTTCCCAAAAGAGGTGAATGCATTGGAATATAAAGAGGTAAAGAAGTTTTTTTTACATGAGATAGAAACCTATAAAATTGTCTTTATCGATGGCATTTATTCTTCCTTCCTATCGGAGACCACCCATGACGGGGTGGATATTTGCCTTATGAGTGCAGCTTTGACCAAACCTATGTACAAGCCGGTCATTGATGTTTATTTTAATAAAATTGCTTCCAAGGACGAATCATTGACCACATTGAATACGGCTTTTAGCAGGGAAGGTGCTTATATCTATATCCCAAAGAATAAAATGCCCAAAAAGCCGATTGAGATTTTGCACTTTTCAACAGGGAATGAAACTTCTTTGATGTTGCAACCTAGAAACTTGATTATCGCCGAGGAGAATGCAGAGCTTCAGGTTATTGAAAGGCACCAAAGCCTTACATCTAATGAAGTATTGACGAATTCGGTAACAGAGATATTCGCTGCTGAAAATGCGATAGTTGATTATTACAAGGTTCAGAACGATAGCAAGGCCGCTTCATTGATTGACAATACCTATATCAATCAAAAAGATAAAAGTGTGGTTAAGGTGCACACTTTTTCCTTTGGTGGCAAGCTCACTAGAAACAATCTAAATTTCTTTCAAAATGGGGAACATATAGACTCCACGATGAAGGGAGTTACCATATTAAGTGACAAACAGCATGTGGACCATCATACATTAGTCCATCATATAGAACCAAATTGTGAGAGTCATCAGGATTATAAAGGAATCTATGGCGAGAATTCGACAGGCGTGTTTAATGGTAAAATCATAGTTGATAAGATAGCCCAAAAGACCAACGCCTTTCAAAAGAACAACAATATCCTGATTAGTGACAAGGCAACTATAAATACTAAACCGCAATTAGAGATTTTTGCCGACGACGTAAAATGTTCGCATGGTTGCACGATAGGCCAACTGGATGAAGAGGCATTGTTTTATCTACAATCGCGGGGAATTCCTAAAAAGGAGGCAAGGGCCTTATTAATGTACGCTTTTGCGAACAATGTTTTGGAAAGCGTACACATTCCGGAACTAAAATCAAGGATCAATAAGCTCATAGCCCTAAAACTAGGTGTTAGATTGGGGTTTGATTTGTAGCGTAGAATTACTTTATTTTAGAAGCGGATATGTGTTATAAGGGATTAGGAAGTAAAGATTTTTAACGTGTAAGTTCAAGCTAACCTATTTTGCAAGCTAATTTTATTGGTTGAAATTTCTGATAGGGTGATTAGGTTAATAATTCTTCATTAAGAGAATATTTTTAGGAAATTGTAAGGTGTTTTTCGTATAATTACGATTCTAAAATAATTTTTTTAATGAAAGCAAGCTTAACAAGAAATCATTTCTACATTATTGTTATTTCCCTTTTTTATTTTAACGGACATTCACAAATCCTTTTCGAAAAAGGGTATTTTCTAGACTATTCTGGACAGAGGACAGAATGTCTTATCAGAAATGTTGATTGGATGAAAAATCCTGTAGAATTCAAATATAAATTATCTGAAACAGATCAGGTAAAGACTGGAACACTTTCGTCAATAAAGGAATTTGGCATAAATAATCAGTCAAAATATATAACTGCCACGGTAGATTTAGATAGATCAAGTAATGATGTTGATAAACTGAGTGTAGTTAGGGAGCCGAAATTTGTCATAGAGAAACTTTTCTTAAAGGTCTTAGTTGAAGGGAAAGCCAACCTATATATGTATGAGGCTGAAAAAGGTAGAAACTACTTTTATAAAACTGGCATTTCTGAAATAAAACCATTGATTTATAAAAGGTATAGGACTATTAATAATAAAATTGCACAGAACAATCGATATAGGCAACAGCTATGGAATGATTTGAACTATCCGGATCTCAGCGAAAAAAGCCTCGGTAATATTGATTATATCAAGAAAGATCTAACAGGGTTTTTTATAAAATTCAATACGCATTCTGGGGGTTATTTTGTAGATTTTGAAAAAAAAGCAAAAAAAAAGGATTTGTTTAATTTGGCCCTTAGGCCAGGTGTTAATAGTTCATTTGTTAAGTTTCAGGCACTTCGTTCTACTTCTTTCAATCGAGATAGGGAAATTGATTTAGATAACGAGCTTTCTTTTCGATTTGGTATTGAAGTTGAAATGCTAATGCCTTTTAATAAGAACAAGTGGGCTTTAGTTCTGGAACCTTCCTATGAATATTATAAGTCTCAATTAGTATTAAATGAGCATCAAACGGCTATAGTCGATTACAAATTTGTGGGATTAGGTTCTGGCTTAAGACATTATTTATTTCTAGGTGAAGAAAGCAAAATTTTTATCAACGGTTCGTTTATTCTGGCCTTTAGTTTGGATTCAAGTATTAATTATAGGGGAAGTCCGTTTAGGGAAATTGCCAAGAGGGCAAGTACTTTTGCCCTCGGCTTAGGGTATGCCTATAAAAACAAATTTAGTGTTGAACTGAGACATATTTTAAATAGGGATCTTTTAGAATACCAATTGAGCGCAGCGCAGTTTGGAGGTCAGTCCATAATTTTGGGATATACCCTATTTTAAGTGAATTAAAAATCAATTTCCAAATTATATAAGTCATAGTAAGTATCTTTGGCTACTATCAAATGCCCTATGATTGATATAACTAAAATACGTGCAGATTTTCCAATTCTTAACAGGGAGGTCAATGGTAAACCCTTGGTGTATTTTGACAATGCCGCCACATCACAGACACCAAAACAGGTCATGGATGCTATTGTTGAATACTACAGTAACTACAATGCGAATATCCATCGAGGAGTACATACCCTTTCGCAAGAGGCTACGGATAAGTATGAGCAGGCTAGATTAAAGATTCAAGCACATTTTAATGCGGCCAAGTCGCACGAAATCATCTTTACCTCAGGGACTACACATGGTATTAATTTAGTGGCCAACGGATTTTCTTCCCTCTTAAAAGAAGGTGATGAGATCATTGTTTCGGCCATGGAGCATCACTCCAATATCGTGCCCTGGCAAATGTTATCTGAAC
>JAGLKG010000199.1 GCA_023141835.1 Maribacter sp.
GGTTCGGCCACGATTTTAAAGGGCAGGTAAATTTCCTTTGATTCCGAATTAAAACGCTGTCTTATTTCGACCATTGCCAGCTGCAATAAATCTTCATCCCTCTCATCCAATTTTTTTTTAATCTCCATAGTATGTGAGCGGATAATAGAACCATGTGAAAGTTGTAGAAAATTTACGTAGGCAAAAGAGTCGTCTGTTACAATTGAGAAAACATCAACATTGTTGATTTTGGGATTGACTATGGTTGTTTTTACCTGATAATTTTCGAGTACAACTATCTTGTCCTTAATTTGTTGGGCCTCTTCAAACCTCATTTCATTAGCCAATAATTTCATTTGATTTTTGAAATACTGAAGTGAAGATTTAAAATTACCTTTGACTATATCCCTAATTTCCATCACTTGACGATTATAATCCTCACTGCTCTGCAAACCTTCACAAGGACCTTTGCAATTCCCCAAATGATATTCAAGACACACCTTATATTTCCCCGCCAATATCTTTTCTTCGGATAAATCAAAATTGCATGTGCGCAGCGGATATACACTCCTAATCAATTCCAACAAAGTCTTAACAGTATACATACTGGTATAAGGACCAAAATACTCCGATCCATCCTTAATTAGTTTTCGGGTAGGAAAGATTCTGGGAAAACGCTCTTTTTTAATACAGATCCAAGGATATGATTTGTCATCTTTAAGTAGAACATTATATCGTGGGCGGTACTTTTTTATAAGATTATTTTCCAACAACAGGGCATCAGACTCTGTTGCGACAACAATATGTCGTATACTGTTTATCTTTTTAACAAGTATTCTGGTTTTACCATTGTCATGGTTTTTAGTAAAGTAGGACATGACCCTTTTTTTAAGGTCTTTCGCCTTACCAACATATAAAATCCGGTCCTCATCATCATAGAACTGATATACCCCCGGACTTTTAGGCAAGGTCTTTAATTGTATTTCAATAGGTAAATCAGGCATTAATGGGCCAATAGTTTTAGTATTCAATATGCCCTGTTAAATTACTATGTTTTTAAATAAACAAATGCACTTTAGCTGTTTTTAACTTGGCGATAATGAAACTATTTTGGAAACTTGTTTTTTTGAAATAGATGAATTATTGTTTGTTTTACCGTGTCGACATTAATTTTTTGTTATTTATCTAACGGAATCGAAAAAACAATTGCCCATTTCGCCAAATTAATTACCTTAGCTAAGCAAGTGCTATAACTCTTCGTAGTCGTCAAACATTCAATAAGTAGTTGAATATTAGGTTTTTAATTTATGTGACGTATATTTTAATTACTCTTCCATCAATTAAATCGTTAACTTTTTTGTAAAAATGTGCATTTCATCGATAAAATATGCACTTAATGGGTTTTTTTCTTATATTTATACAATCAAAATCAAGTTTGGCATGGACAGTTATATTATCACTTTAGGCACATATTTAATTTTAATGTTATTTTTCAAAGTATATTTCGCTGTTGTTGCTAAAGAATAGATACTTCATTTTTTGATTTATCGTAAATGTTCAACCTACTCCTAAATGTTGAAATCTGATTTACGGTTAAAGTACATTGAACTTCGAGACAAACTTCCCAAGAAAGAGTTACTAGATTCTAGTTTAACCATTGCAAATAAATTATTGGAACTTCCCATTTGGGGATTTGATTATTATCACTTGTTCTTGAGTATTTCTGAAAAAAAGGAAATTGACACCTCCTTTGTCTTATCAATTCTACAGGGTCGTGATAAAAATGTGATTCTTCCTAAAATCCAGAACCAAAGACTTGATCACTATTTACTTACGGACAGTACTGCCATTAAAAAGAATAAATGGAACGTACCTGAACCTATTGATGGAATAGCGGTAGAACCTTTAAAAATTGATGTAGTTTTTGTCCCTCTTTTGGCCTTTGACCTTCATGGTAATAGAGTTGGTTATGGCAAGGGATATTATGATGGTTTTCTAAAGGAATGTAGACCTGATATACTAAAAATAGGATTGTCGCTCTTTGAAGCTGAAGATGAAATTACCGATACCTTTGCGAATGATATTCCACTTGATTATTGCGTTACTCCTAATACGTGCTACAAGTTTTCCTCAACTACTTGATTATCTTCCTGCCTTACTTCTACTTCAGCTTCATTGTTATTCCCAAATGCTCTTTTATTAAATACCAGCAAAATACCCACACCAGTACTTATGACTGTATCAGCGATATTAAATACGGGGTCAAAAAAGCTAAATTGATTACCGCCGAAATAGGGCACCCAAGCCGGCCAAGTAATATCTATCATTGGGAAATATAGCATATCAACTACTTTCCCGAAAAAGATTCCGCCGTAGGGCTCATCAGAAAATAGTGTTGCCACCTGACCTATACTATCATTAAATATAACACCGTAAAAGACAGAATCCAAAATGTTGCCCAAAGCACCTGCAAAAATCAGTGACACCGCAAAAATCAGGGTTTTTGAAGATTGTTTTTTAATGCTATCAAAAAGCCAATATCCGATTCCGGCAACCGCGAATAGCCTGAATATCGTAAGTATTAATTTACCTGTTGATTCTGCCATCGGTAAAAAATCACTTAATTTGGCACCCCATGCCGCTCCTGAGTTCTCGATAAAATGTATCTTGAACCATTCAAATACCTCATAAGAATCTCCTAAGGCAAAATGGGTTTTTATATAGATTTTACTGGCCTGGTCTACTATCAAGACCAAAACAATAATCAGCAAAGATTTCTTAATATTCATCAATAAAAATTATAGAATGGCAAAAATAGGTATATTATTCGGTTTTCCTTAAGTAGATGTTCCCAGTAATACTAGACAGGTCAAATATATTACTCCCCTCAGGAATCACTTCTTTCGAAATACGCCCATAATTAGTATTTGATTTTATAGTAGCCCCACTACTCTCAATATAAATATCCCCACTTTGCGTGATTACTTGGGCAGATTTCGAAACATTCTTCAGATTACAAATGCCATCATTCAGGGCAATCCTTAAATCATTGTAGGAGCCCAGCGTTGTAACATTACAATTCGTCCCAAAAAGATTGACTTTCATATTTTCGGGAATCTGTATTTTCAAAGAAATCGATATGACCTTGTGGGCACTTAGCTTGTCATTCGGCTTTATAAAACTGGGATGAAATCCTGCACTGATATGCGTTGTAGACCCCTTATGCTCAATTTTCAGTAAAAGGTTATTCTTATATTCTCCATCAATCAGTGCCTCAACGATAATATCCTTTGAGATTGATGTGGACAAATCTACCTTGAAACAATTTTCGGTATCTATAAGTATGTTAACTGTATTAGGGTTGAGGATAGATTTCTTAACAACCTTTTGTGCACTCATGGAGTTGAGGCCCAAAAAAAATAACAGTATAATTTTTACCTTCCTCATTCAATAAAGCAAAAAAAACGCCCGATGGGCGTTTAAATTTATTTTTGCATGTTTTTTGCCTCAATACTCAGTGTTGCATGGGGCACTAATTTAAGTCGTTCTTTATTAATGAGTTTCCCAGTAACACGACATATACCATAAGTCTTGTTTTCAATACGCAACAGTGCGTTCGTTAAATCGCGAATAAATTTTTCTTGACGAATGGCCAACTGGGTATTCGCTTCTTTACTCATGGTCTGAGAACCTTCTTCGAAGGCCTTAAAGGTAGGCGAAGTGTCGTCCGTACCATTATTACCATCGTTCATATACGAACTCTTTAACAAATCTAAATGGCTTTGTGCCTTTTCTATTTTTTCTTCTATCAAAGATTTGAATTCTTCTAAATCCTTATCTGAATATCTGATTTTTAAATCTTCTGCCATTATATTAGTGTTTTTCAATAAACAATTTAGTGTTGACTTCGTCGAAAGCAATTGCCTTACCATTTTCCAAAATATCTTCGAAATCCAATTCAGCCGTTAAGGTTTCTTCCTTGATATATTTTAAGTTGCTTGCTACGGCATTTTCAACAAATCCATCTTTTTGGATTTTTATGTCAATTTTGTCGGTTACTTCATAACCAGATTCCTTTCTAATATTTTGAATCCTGTTTACAAGTTCCCTGGCAATACCTTCCTTTCTAAGGTCATCATTGATAGTTATATCAAGAGCTACCGTTAGCGAACCCTGACTCGCAACTAACCAACCTTCGATATCTTGGGAAGACACCTCTACATCCTGTAACTGTAATTTAATGATTTTATTTTCAATTTCCAGTGATATTTCTCCCTCTTGCTCAATTTTTTGGATATCTTCTTGTCGCAACGCACCAATACTTCGGGCAATTTGCTTCATTTCCTTTCCGAATTTTGGCCCTAAAACCTTAAAATTAGGCTTGATCTTTTTTACCAAAATACCTGATGCGTCATCCAAAAGCTGAATTTCCTTTACATTGACCTCAGATTTAATCAAATCCGCAACCGCCTCAATTTCCTTCCTTTGAATATCATCCATTACCGGAATCATAATTTTTTGCAAGGGTTGGCGTACTTTAATTTTTTCTTTTTGCCGTATCGAAAGTACCAATGACGATATGGTCTGGGCCTTGGCCATTTTGCTCTCCAATTCCTTATTGATCACCGAATCATCACAGACTGGGAAGTGTGATAAATGAACACTTTCGAACTTGCCCTTTCCTGTGGCATTGGCCAAATCTTTATACATCCGATCCATAAAGAATGGAGCTACAGGTGCCGATAGCTTTGTAACAGTGATCAAACAAGTATACAGTGTTTGGTAGGCCGAGATTTTATCTTTTTGATAATCTCCCTTCCAAAACCGTCTTCTACACAATCTCACATACCAATTGCTAAGATTTTCCTGAACATAATCTGAAATGGCACGGGTGGCACGGGTAGGCTCATAATCATCATATGCCCCGTCTACCTTTTTTATCAATGTATGTAATTCTGACAAGATCCAACGGTCAATC
>JAGLKG010000002.1 GCA_023141835.1 Maribacter sp.
GCAAGAAAGCAAAAAAAGAAACATCAAAAAATAACTAAACTTTAAGATTGTATGCATAGGTATAGGGTCAAAATATCAAAATCATTTCCTTAAATTGCCTCTTTGGCCAATGTAAACTATAAAAATGGAATATGGCAAAGATATTAAACGTTCGTAATCTGAAGAAAACATATACGAGCGGTTCCAAGGATTTGACGGTATTGGATGATATCTCTTTTGATATAGAAGAAGGAGATACCTTTGCCATTGTGGGTCCATCTGGTAGTGGAAAAACGACTTTATTGGGACTTTGTGCAGGGCTTGATCAACCTGATTTAGGTACCATTGAACTCTGTGGTTCTGAACTAAGTGCTATGGATGAAGATGAGCGTGCGTTACTAAGAAACAACAATGTGGGTTTTATTTTTCAAGACTTTCAATTACTGCCTACATTAACGGCCTTGGAAAATGTGAGTGTTCCTTTAGAATTGCAAGGTGCGAAAAACGCTGGTGCTAAGGCCAAGGAATTGTTAGGCAAGGTAGGGTTGGCAGATCGAATGCACCATTATCCTTCACAACTTTCTGGGGGAGAACAACAACGTGTTGCCTTGGCCCGCGCTTTTTCAAATGGCCCTTCGATACTGTTTGCTGATGAACCCACGGGAAACCTTGATGAGGAAACAGGGCAAAAAGTAGTACAATTACTTTTTGATTTAAACCAAGAAGCTGGTACGACCCTGGTCATTGTGACCCATGATCTTGATTTGGCCAAAAGAAACCAACATATACTTCGATTAAAGGGAGGAAAAATAATGGCTAACGAAAGCACCGTACCATTGTGAGCAAAACTTCAAAATATACTACTAAAGCAGGCTTTGGGTGGCTTCTAAAAATGGCTTGGCGAGATGGCAAGGCCAGTGGCAGGAGATTGATGCTTTTTATGGCCTCAATCATTTTGGGAATTGCGGCTGTAGTTTCGATACAGTCTTTTAGTGAAAATTTAAAGCAAAATATTACATTGCAATCCAAGGCACTTATGGGAGCTGACTATCTTATTGATAGTGATCAATTACCCAATGAAAGAGTACAGGGTATTATTGACTCCTTGGGTGGGGAAGAAGGTATGGAAGTTAAATTTGTATCCATGGCCGCTTTTTCAAAAGGGAAAGCCACTAAATTAGTGCAAGTACGGGGCATAGAAGGTGATTTTCCTATATATGGTACGTTGGAGACCGAACCCGCTTCTGCCGCCAAAGAGTACATTAATGCTGAAGGAGCCTTGGTTGATGCTACCGTGATGCTGCAATTTAACCTGCAGCCTGGAGATAGCGTTAAGGTTGGAGAATTGACCTTTCCCATTATCGGATCATTAAAGTCAGCACCTGGAAGTACTGCCATATCTGCCTCCGTTGCTCCACCCATAGTACTTCCATATCGTTTTATTAAAGACACAGGGCTCTTACAAAAAGGAAGTAGGGTAGGGTACAATTATTATTTTAGGGCAGACACCACTACGGATTTGGAAAAAATTTACAAAGAAATTGATCCGGTGCTCGATGTTGAAAATGCTGATATGGATACCCATACCCAAACCAGTCAGCGACTAGGTCGTCGTTATGAAAATGTGGGTAAGTTTATGAATCTAGTGGCTTTTATCGCCCTCTTATTGGGGTGTGTGGGCATAGCCAGTTCGGTACATATTTACATTAAAGAAAAATTGCGTGCTGTGGCCGTTCTTAAGTGCATTGGGGCCACTCGAAAACAGACATTCTCAATATACCTTATCCAAATAGCTGGAATGGGTTTATTGGGAGGATTCCTCGGTACTTTTGCTGGTGTTTCCCTGCAACAACTTTTCCCATTTATCCTTCAGGATTTTCTACCCTTTGAGGTTCAGATTACACTATCGGCACAACCCATATTGTTAGGCCTGCTGCTAGGAGTCTTTATGTCGGTCTTATTTGCGCTTTCACCCTTGCTGGGTACATGGTATGTTTCGCCTTTACAGGTATTGCGCATTCAGGAAGTTGATAATACCAAGTCGCGAAAAGCCTCTATTTTGGTGCTAATCGTCATTCTTCTGTTTATCTTTTTGTTTTCACTTTGGTTACTTGAAAATTGGCAAATTGCCTTGGCTTTTGTTGTGGGTATCTTAGTGACTTTTTCGATACTGTCAGGAATAGCAACTTTATTCATGAAAGGAATAAAAAAGTATTTCCCAACCTCATGGGGCTTTATCGCACGTCAAAGCTTACTGAATCTTTTCAGGCCGAATAATCAGACCATGGTTCTGATCTTGGCTATTGGAGTGGGTGCCTTTCTAATTAGTACACTATATTTCACAAAAGATATCTTATTGGCAAAAACGACTTTGGACAACAGTGAGCAAAATCCTAATATGATTCTGCTCGACGTACAGACCCATCAAAAGGATGCTGTTCTAAACAGTATTACTCCTAAAGGTTTGCCGGTTATTGATAATATACCCATTGTGACCATGAGGGTTCATAGTATTAAGGGTAGACCAGTGAACGATATGCGTTTAGATACGCTAATCACCATAAACAAATGGATATTATACCACGAATTTAGGACCACGTATCGCGGTTCATTGATTGCGTCAGAAACTTTGACCGAAGGGGATTGGGTTCCTGAAGTTACCACCAACGAAAAACCTTATCCTATTTCATTATCAGACAATGTGGCCAGAGATGCGCAAGTTGTTATAGGGGATAGTATGGTTTTTAACGTGCAAGGGGTGCTTATGGAAACAGTTGTAGGTAGTATTCGCGAGGTGGATTGGAGCCGTATGCAAATGAATTTCTCTATTGTATTCCCCAAGGGGGTATTGGAGAATGCCCCACAGTTTAATGTATTGTCTACCAATGTGCCCAATGAAAGGGCTTCGGCAGAATTGCAGCAAGAATTGGTGCGTAAATTCCCCAATGTCTCCATTATCGATTTAAGGCAGGTCATTACCATCGTAGAAAGTATCTTGGATAAAATCTCTTGGGCAATCAATTTCATGGCATTTTTTAGTATTCTAACAGGTATAATTGTTTTGATAGGTTCTGTGCGTAACAGTAAATACCAGCGGATAAGGGAAAGCGTGTTACTCCGAACTATTGGAGCACGTAGCCAACAGATATTAAAAATCACGGCTTTGGAATATCTGTATTTGGGAGTTTTAGGAAGTGGTATTGGTATTTTGCTTTCGTTGTTCGGTAGTCAATTACTGGCTGTATTTGTTTTTAAGACCCCGTTCACCCCTGCTATGGAACCTTTCTTAATTCTCTTACCAGGGATAACTCTATTGGTGTTGGCCATAGGTTTGGTAAACAGTAGAAGTGTAATAAGTAGCCCACCGCTACAAGTACTTCGTAAAGAAGTAAGGTAAAGGAGATTCGATTTGTATTCCTGAGTAAGTGCTAGGGTTGTAGTAAAAGAATTGTAATTCTTAAAATTGCGCCATTGCTTCTACTGATTTCCTATCCATGAATTGAAACCTAAACCGTGGTAACCTTCCTTAAATAATCTTAATTTCGAATTTTAGGATACTTTGAACAGTCATTATTATCGATGAACTGCTTGAAAATATCGATGAAGTGTGTTAATAAAATGTGGAGTTCCTCGATAAAATCATGTATTTCATCGGGAAAAGCGTAATACGACGATGAAATATGCTTTTTGTCGAATAATAACAAAGAGAAACAGACCATAGTAAGTTATCAAAGGGAACCAAACGAACTAAAGCTATGCGGACCCTTTTCTTGTTGACAGTATTTTTATGTATTGGAACTATTTCCCATGCCCAGGACAAAAGAGACCAAAAGAATATACACCTACAGGAAAACGGTTTTGTATTGACTACCTTGTTAAACAAACCTGCATTGAAAATCGATAATAACCTGACAGGTATTTATAAGTTTAAACATTCCAAAATAAAAAGTGCCCTGGCATTTAGGACCAAGTGGGGACGTTCTAAGTTGGCTTAGGGTCAAGTATCTCTTTTTAACGTCAGTACAAAAGGTTTTTTGTTATCCATTGACTTTATGCTGACAAAGTAATTCTCATTGCCACCAATCTATAGTTGGTTTATTGACAACTTTTATCCCCAAAGTCAACTCAGAAGATATTCATCCAAACTTCTTTTTCGTCTTTTTTTCATGGAAATAGAAATTTACAGTATTTGGGTTTTAGGTGATGCTGCAAGATATGTCCGGATGTTTTACCTTTTTAAACCGAATTCCTAGTCTTCACATTGATTCTTAATTTCGATTTTTAAGAAGTATCAACGCCATTGATTTCCATGGAAGATAGCAAGTTTTTTTTTGAATATTTAGCCCCACCTGGTCGAATTCCTATATTGAATAGCCGACTTCTATTAGAATTTTGGTTCAGAAACCTATAAAAATACTTATCAAAATATCGTTTAACACCACTATTGATCGGTAAGTGGCTTTTGGTCCTTAAAACGTTTATCCAACTTTCTCTGCACTTTATCCAATCTTTTTTCGATAACCGAAAAAACATTGACTTTCAACGACTTACAGCTTCCCAGAGCTATGCACGGGCTTATCTTTATAACGCAAGACCCCAAGTCATGAAAGCAATTATCACTCTTATTTTTATTCTTTTTTTCGGAGCTATGGCTCTAGCACAAAACACACAAAATTATGATACAGTGGAACCTCTTAAAATGGGTACTGTTTTGGATAGTGGGATTGACACTTCTAGCGGTTTTAAAGAAGTTAAGGTTACTATTAAAAAAAGCGTAGCACGTTTATACAAGTTTAAAAACTCTCGTATAAAAAAAGCTTTGACTTTCACTACGAAAAATAACAAACCCAAATTATCGTAATATTTGTAACCGAATATATAAACTCTAAAAAGGACATCACTCTAAATGATGTCTAAAAACCTGTAGACTATGGTACTTTTTATTCTATTGCTTCCTATTGTGCTTTTAATGGTGAACGTAATTCTTTTTCAAAAGACCATGGGCTTTTTACAACCCTTGAAAGTTCCCGTTCAGAAATAAGATTTATTTCTTCACATAATGTACTGCAGTACCAATTGATGGTATAGCTAAGTATTTTCAAAATATAGCGTTATTTAGTAGAGGGGATCAACGAATCCCGACCTGCCTATTCCTTTATTCCTGGCTGTACTATTTTGTAGTTTAATTTCTGTTTTTCGGCTGCAACCATATCCTTGACTTCTTTAAGCAAGGCCTTGGCGTCATATATGATACCGTCTTTAATGGTATATTTTACACCACCAACGCGAACAACTTCGTTATCTTCGGTAAGTCGTATGGCGCCCGTCCCATACAACACCTTTAGATTTTTAAGCGGATTTTCCTCAACAATGGCGAAATCGGCAAGTTTACCTACTCTAACGCTCCCAATCTTATCATCCATTCCCAAAGCTTCAGCACCATTCAAGGTCGCAGAACGAATAATCTCCAAAGGGTGGAACCCTGCTTCTCGTAATAACTCCAATTCACGCACATAGGCAAAACCATACAATTGGAAAATAAATCCTGAATCGGAACCTGTAGTGACGCGTCCTCCTCGGTTTTTGTATTCGTTCACAAAGGTCATCCAAAGTTTGTAGTTTTCTTTCCAGACGATTTCTTGCTCAGTGCCCCAATCATGCCAATACGAACCGTGGGATATTTTACTGGGTTGATAGAAATCCCAGAGCGATGGCAAGGTATATTCTTCATGCCATTCTGCACGTCTCGCCCGTTGTAAATCACGACTGGCCTCATAAATATTAAAAGTGGGGTCCAAAGTAAAATCCAAGGCCAATAATTCTTCCATTACAGCATTCCAATGTTCAGAATAGGGCTCTGCAGCCTGTTTCCATAAACGACCCGCTTGTTCAAACCTGTGTTGCTCGTTATTATAGTTATAATCCAAGGGGAAATCCTGTACCGTACGATTATTGAACAGGGCTTCTGGAAGCCCATACCAATGTTCCATACTAGTGAGTCCGGCTTTTGCAGAATGTAGCACATTCCATCTGGCTACCGTGGTCTGTGCATGGTGGCATGCAGAACCCAGCCCGAGCTTTTTGTTTTCACGCAATGCGGCATCCATGATTTCTGGCTCAGCACCAAAAAACTTAACACCATCCGCCCCTTTTTTAGCATTGTTCCTAATCCATTCCCGGGCCATTTCTGGCGTAGTGATCGGGCCGTCATTGCCTTGACCAAAACCGGTATAGGCCAAAATTCGGGGTGCAACGATTTCATTTTTGGCACTTTTACGCTTAAGATCCAAGGTATAGTCCACTCCGCGACCGCTGGGTTCCCGAACTGTGGTAATGCCATGACCCATCCATAACCTAAATACATATTCCGAATCAGCACCTTGCGAAGTACCCCCAATATGCCCATGCATATCAACAAATCCTGGCATAAGGTACATTCCGTTGCAATCGAGTTCCTTGCCCCCGGGTCTTAATTTTGGTCGGCCAGATTCCTCAATGGTCATACCAGGATATCCTACAATCTGAATTTTTTTAATGATATTGTCCTCCACAACAATGTCAATTGGACCCTGTGGAGGCGCTCCATTACCGTTTATGAGCATTACACCTCGAATTATCAATTGGGAATGTGGACCGTCACCCTGTGCACTTTGCGCTGTGCCATTTAAACTCCATAAAAGAACTGCAGTCAAAAAGATGGTTATTTTTTTCATTTTTAAGGTTGTATTGTTAATTAATTATGTCCTTTTCGAAGAAGGGGCATTTTCTATTTAATAGTAGTGGTTCTGTTGAATTCATCTCCTTATTTCATCAGATGGATGTATTGAAATTACTTTTAGTTAGAACCATTGGTCGGTACATTGATATGACTACCTAAAAACAGCGCATTTAGAAAAAGTCTGTTGGTACCATACCATGAGCCTCTAAAATTCGGGTTGTCGGCAAATAAAATCACCCTTCCAGAGTCTACTTTACTCACCACAAGTGAGGCGGATGGTTTTAGGTTCTCTTCCATGTTTTTTTTCGTGATGAATCCATCTATATGAGGGCTGGAGGCATATTTGGCCACGGTGGCATATTCATTTTTACTGGGTGCCAGCCAAACCGTATTGTTTTTATATACAGGAATCGACGTATCATGATAACCAAAGGCCAGAGGATGGGTCGTATCTAAATCCACCTTGATAATCACACCCCCAACGCTTTCTTTACCTATATTCTCACCAGCGTCGACATACGGTTTACGAGCGATAGCCTTGGAAGTGTCTTTTTTCACAGTTGTCAATTTTTCTTTTACCAATTTTTTATCAACGGCCCATTTGGTCGCAGTGCCAATGGTAATCAATGTATTGCCCTTGCTGACCCAGTCTTTGATTTTTGCCTGTTGCTTTTCGGTAAATTCATAGGAACCCGAGACCATGACCAAGGTTTTATACTTGTCCAGATTGGCCTTGTTGAAATTTCGCAATGGGATTTTGGCAATGGGCATGTGAACCCTTGTGTCTAACAGATGCCAAACCTCACCTGCTTCATAAGCGCGAACCCCGTTCCCAATGAGCATAGCTACTTTGGGCTTTTTCAGTGGTGAAATATATCTACTTCCTAAATCAATACCCTTTAAGTTATAGCCCGAGTTCACAGCATATATGGGCACTTGGTATTTCTGCTGCGCCTTCTGGATCAGTTGGTACGTTTCGTTGGCATCTTTCTTTTGTAAACGTACTGGAATGACCAAAGAACCATAATTAAAGGATTTGGATTCAGAGCCTATCCTCGCGGTAAAGGGTTTAAAGGAAGATGAGACAATCAATCCGTTCGACTGAAGAAAATGAAGTGCTGCAGGAGCATTGTAATCATCCCAATCAACAATATAGGCATAGTTCGATTTTTGAATTGCCGACACTTTGACCAAACCATCAGTAGAGGTAATCTTATCACCCAAATTAAGAGCATTTACTGGGCGATATTTCATATTATAAAAATTACCAACAGACCAAGCGGAAGCATCGTAATATACACTATCCCTATATTTTGAATAGGTCTCGAACATTGATTGTACCATCCTATATTGTGCCTGCTGGATAGGGACAACAAATGTATTCCCCGATGTATAGACATCAATCTTGTGCAATAAAAGTTTATCTATAAAGGCCTTGTTGCGGTTTTGGTCATGTACATCTCCAAAGGAATACCCCTTAATTTTACTTTTGGCAGAATTTGTGATTGCACTTTTAAAGAAGTCTTGTTGGTATTTACGCATATAAGCTTTATTCTTTACAGCGGTTTTAACCGTAGTAATGCTTGAAGTGTACTGGTTGCGAATGGTGAAAGGGAAAGTTATCTCCCCAAAAGCCGTTGTCTGTTTATGCCCTCTAGAACTTGCCTGCTCAAACAGTAAGCCAAGACCACCCTGTAAATCGGGATATGAAGAACCGTACCCTGGGTATGTGCCATCAAATACCTCCTTTGTAAAGTAAAAAGAGCCAATACTGTCCAAGGCCTTGGCAAATTGGGTTCCAAACATATCATTGAGATCTTCGAAATTCTCTTTTGGCATAATGGGATCCAATGAGCCATTGGTCTTCATAGGCTCGAAGAAATAGGAACTTTGTGATCCCATTTCATGAAAATCAGTTACTACATTGGGATACCATTCATGGTACCATTTTAATTTCCCCCTACTTTCTGGGTGAATACCCAATAACCAGTCTCTATTTAAATCAAACCAATAATGATTGGTACGCCCTCCGGGCCAATATTCATTATGTTCAACATCTTGTGGGTCAGCGACTTCAGGCTTTCCTTGATACGAATTTGCCCATTGCGTATGTCGATCACGACCATCAGGATTTATTGTCGGGTCAACGAAAATCACAGCATTATCCAAATAGTTTAGAATTTCTGGGTTATTTGAAGCGGCAAAGGTATAGGCGCTTAACATCGCGGCCTCTGAACTCGATGGTTCGTTGCCATGAACATTATAGGCTAGATTGATGAAGATGGGAACATCGTTATAGTTTGTCGCATTACCATTAGGGTCGGTAAATGCCAAATGCTGCCGTTTTAGAGTATCAAGATTGGCCAAATTGAATGGCGAACTAATCGTCAAGATAACTAATTTACGTCCTTCATGGGTTTTGCCATAATAATGAATGGAAGCTCGGTCAGATGTTTCGGCCAGTTTTTCCAAATAGGCAACTATTAAATCGTGGCGGGTATGATGTTCTCCAATGCCATAGCCCAAAAATTGTTCTGGTGATGGAATGTCAGTATTAAAAGGATGGAATTTTTTTAAAAAATAATCTTGACCGTAAAGTGTTGAACCACAAAACAGTACCAAAAGAAGCAATCTTTTAAGCATGGAAAGGTATTTTGAATTAGTCGCTTAAATATAAGGAATATAACTAGAAAAATCCTACCCTTGGTATCGGATTATTGAAGTATTAGTAAAGCGAAAATCCAGGTTTAAGCTATCGAGTGAAACTGCTTGGCCACCTCTTGGAACATAACGATATAATTGGTTCCTTTTTTGGAAAGATCTTTGGTGATTGTGCCTTTTAATTGTCGTGTCAGGTTATGAATAAGTTTTAATCCAAGCGATTTAGTGGTACTGTGGTCAATTGTATCAGGAAAACCAATACCATTGTCACCAATTTTCAGGATGTAATCATTATTTTCTTCCTGTTTCATGACAATACTTATTTCCCCTTCTTTTTCATCTGCAATGCCATACTTAAGGGCGTTGGTAATTGTTTCATTGATCAATAGCCCAAGGGGAATAGCCGTATCAATACCCAATTTGATGTCCGGAATATCGATACTCAATTTTATGTTATTTTCAGAGCCTTTTAAAGAGCGAATGAGATACTCACTCAATTCTTGTACATAGGACCCGTATTCAATTGTTGAGAGGTCATCCCTCATGTACAACATTTCATGGACCATAGCCATGGAAATAACCCTGTTCTGACTGCTTTTTATAATGTTTTTCATTCCTACATCCTCTATATTTCGTGATTGCAGGCTTAATAAACTTGATACGGTCTGTAAATTGTTTTTTACACGATGATGAATTTCCTTAAGTAAAGTTTCTTTTTCTTTGATGCGTTTTTCAATTTCCATTTTTGATTTATACAGGCCGTGATGGGTCCTTAGTAGGTTTTTTCCAAAAACATTGCCTAAAAGATAGACTGAAAAAAGCACACTGAATAGGCTAAAAAGGTTTTGGGATTGTGGTTCAATTGCATTGAAAGTGAAAGTAAATTCAGGAATACTTTGGGAATAGACCAAAATGATAAGAAAAAATATCAAGTTTAGATACACTTGCCCATATTCGCGAGTGGTGACATAACCGGCAAAGACAATAAGGGCCAAAATAAATATGAACGGACTATGTATCCCTCCGCTATATAGCGAAATGATCAAAGTACTGATTAGGGCCATTATGGAAGAAATGTTATATGTAATGGTCAATGTTTTATGATATTTAAATATCCAGGTGTTGGCCAAATTCAATACCCCGAAAATCAAAAAAGCATATGGAATTATTTGTGTAATGTTCAACGCAAACAAACAGACCATACTAAATAGTATGGCTAGGATTGAAGAAAAGTAATTGACTTTAAGGACCAATTTTATTTTATCGTTCAAACGCTCCTGATCTATTACTGGGTTGGGCATATGGTTTTGTGTTTAATACTTGTCCTGATATGATGAATTCTGCGTTAATCCCATACCTCTTGAAATGAAAGGGGAGATTAATATCTGATGTAAAGCTAGTTATGTTTTACTATTAAATCAAAATAGTTGTAAATAATTTGGAAGACGAAACGTGGTCATTGTTCTGCGAACTGAATAGGGTCAATAATTTTTAATGATGTCCAAGATTTCGACTTCTTTTAGTATAGGCGTTAAACTTTCAATTTTGAACCGTTTTTCACCTTTTGCCGAACTTTTAGATATTCTAGAGTATGATGATTGCCTCATTTTCGATACCTATGATCTGTTCAAATGAATGGTCCGTTCATTTGTTTTTACGTCATTTCATCATTTGAATTGGCTCACTGCAAAAACAAAAAACGGCAACCAATAAATGGTTGCCGCTCCTCTCTTGAATATCAAAACTTTTTAATCTTCGGTCAAAACCCATTCCCCTTTTACAATAAGAGGTTCGGCTTGCTTGTATTTGACCACTTTGCTTTCACCGGACATAATGTTTTTGATGGTGACTCGTTCGTTACGCCCAATTTTTGGTCGCTCTCTAACTATTGTTTCCGTAACGGAAGGTCTTTGACCCTGCGTTTGTCCGGCAGCTCTATTGCGCGCTGCCAATTCATCATTATTTGGGATTTCTTCCTTACTGGTCTGTAAATTTTCCTTGGGTCTGCTAAGATTACCGGCATTCTGAATCTCACTTGGACTTTCGGTAGGTAGTTCACCCTTGAATAAGAAAGAGACCACTTCTTTGTTTACTTTGTCGATCATTCCTTTGAAAAGCTCAAAAGCTTCAAACTTATAGATCAATAAAGGATCTTTCTGTTCATGAACCGCCAACTGAACCGATTGCTTTAACTCATCCATTTTACGTAGATGGGTTTTCCAAGCGTCGTCGATAATTGCAAGGGTAATATTTTTCTCAAAATCAGTGACCAACTGTTTGCCATCAGTTTCATAAGCATCCTTTAAATTGGTAACTACATTCAAGCTTTTTATTCCATCGGTGAACGGAACCACAATGCGCTCAAATTTATTGGAGTTGTCCTCATACACCTTTTTGATTACAGGAAATGCGGTTGCCGCATTTCTTTCCATCTTATCTTGATAATAGTCATATGCCGCTTTATAAATGGTATTTGAAATTTCTTGGACACTAAGTTTACCAAAATCATCTTCTGTAACGGGTGATGTTATTGAAAAATACTTTATCAATTCAAACTCAAAATTCTTAAAGTCTGTTGCCGCTTTATTGGTATCGGTAATAATTTCGCATGTATCATAGACCATATTTGCGATATCAACCTTCAAACGTTCCCCTTGTAGCGCATGACGTCTTCTCTTGTACACCACTTCGCGTTGGGCATTCATAACATCATCATATTCAAGTAAACGTTTACGAACGCCAAAGTTGTTCTCTTCTACTTTTTTCTGAGCCCGTTCTATGGATTTTGTCATCATGGAATGCTGGATGACTTCGCCTTCTTCCAAGCCCATTTTATCCATCATTTTAGCAACTCTATCTGACCCAAAGAGGCGCATAAGGTTATCTTCCAAAGAAACATAGAACTGGGAGCTTCCTGGATCACCCTGGCGCCCTGAACGCCCTCTCAACTGTCTATCAACACGTCTTGAATCATGCCGCTCTGTTCCTACAATAGCCAAACCACCGGCATCTTTCACCTCCCCCGATAGCTTAATATCGGTACCACGACCTGCCATGTTGGTAGCAATCGTAACAATCCCCGCATTTCCGGCTTCGGCAACGACGTCTGCCTCTTTTTTATGTAACTTGGCATTAAGTACGTTATGGGGAACTTTACGAATACTCAACATTCGCGATAACAATTCTGATATTTCAACCGATGTTGTACCAATCAATACTGGTCTACCCGATTGTGAGAGTTTGGTAACTTCTTCAATTATGGCATTGTATTTTTCGCGTTTAGTCTTATAAATCAAGTCATTTCTATCGTCTCGCGTAATGGGCCTATTGGTTGGAATTTCCATTACATCCAACTTATAAATCTCCCATAACTCGCCAGCTTCGGTAACGGCGGTACCCGTCATACCAGCCAGCTTCTTGTACATTCTAAAGTAGTTCTGCAAGGTTACGGTGGCAAAAGTTTGGGTCAATGCCTCGATTTTTACATTTTCCTTGGCCTCGATCGCTTGGTGTAATCCGTCCGAATATCGGCGACCATCCATGATACGACCCGTTTGTTCGTCTACGATCATAACTTTATTGTCCATGACCACATATTCCACGTCTTTTTCAAAGAGGGTATAGGCCTTAAGCAGTTGGCTCATGGTATGAATACGTTCGCTCTTTACCGTAAAATCCCTGAAGAGCTCTTCTTTGAGTTCTGCTTCCTTTTCAATTTCTAAACCTTCCTTTTCAATCTTTGCAATTTCTCCACCTATGTCGGGCATTACAAAAAAGTCTCTATTTTGTTCACCAGAGATATAATCGACTCCCTTATCGGTTAACTCTATCTGATTGTTTTTTTCATCAATAACGAATAATAGATCCTCATCTATCTTTGGCATTTCCCTATTGTTATCTTGCATATAGAAGTTTTCGGTCTTTTGCAATAGCTGCTTTACACCTTCTTCACTTAAAAACTTGATGAGGGCTTTATTTTTAGGTAATCCACGGTAAACGCGCAGCAATAAAAAACCACCTTCCTTGCTATCTCCTGCTGTTATGGCTTTTTTTGCTTCAGCCAAGACACCTGTTAAATGTTGGCGTTGTTTTTGAACAATATCACCAACTTTTGGCTTAAGTTCATTGAATTCATGACGATCACCTTCGGGAACAGGACCAGAAATGATCAAGGGAGTACGTGCATCATCGACCAATACCGAATCGACCTCATCGACAATGGCGTACTGGTGAGGTCTCTGAACAAGATCTTTAGGAGTATGGGCCATATTATCTCGTAAATAATCAAAACCAAACTCATTGTTGGTGCCATAGGTTATATCTGAATTATATGCAGCTCTACGACCCTCTGAATTGGGTTTGTGATGGTCAATACAATCCACAGAAAGACCATGGAATTCAAAAATAGGTGCCATCCAGGCACTATCCCTTTTGGCCAAATAATCATTAACGGTTACTAAATGTGTACCATTCCCCGATAGAGCGTTTAAGTACATAGGCAAGGTGGCAACCAAAGTTTTACCTTCGCCTGTTTGCATCTCTGCAATTTTACCTTGATGAAGACAAATACCACCAATCAATTGCACATCATAGTGAACCATGTCCCAGGTAACTTCCTTACCGGCTGCGTTCCATGAATTTTGCCAAATGGCCATTTCACCATCCAGGGAAACATAATCCTTGTCACCGGATAGTTTCCTGTCGAATTCGGTGGCTGTAACTGTAAGGGTTTGATTGGCAACGAATCTTTTTGCAGTTTCCTTGACCACGGCATAGGCTTCTGGCAATATCTCGTTTAAAGTATCCTCGGATATTTTATAGGCCTCTTCTTTGAGCCTATCTATATCAGCATAAATATCCTCATTCTTATCAATGTCTGTAGATACCTGCACCTGATCCGTCAATTCCTTGATGTTATCATTGATCGTCTTGCAATCCTCTTGAATTCTAGTCTTGAATTCATCGGTTTTAGCTCTAAGCCCATCAAGGTCCAAACTTTCCATAGCTGATTCAAACGACTTTATTTGATCAAGTATGGGCTGCAATTCCTTAACATCTTTTTTGGATTTGTCTCCGACAAAGGCCTTAAGTACTGAATTTAAAAAACTCATATTTTTTGATGTTATTTATATTGAAAGTTATTAGAACAGCGTTCTTTGAACTTTATAAGACTATTTGATAATGTCCTTTTTAAAGGAACAATGTTTGCTAGAACAAAAGGTATTCCAGTTTATGATTTTAAGGAAAAAGACCTTTTTAACTGCCAAAATTACCGAGAATATGACCTTGAGGGTCATTTTACCTGCGAAGGTAGCATTTTGTACTCTAATTTCACCTTTTTTCTTAGGTCAGCAGTGGTAAAAAAGCACACTAAAAAAAGCCTCTAGAGGAGGCTTTTTTTAGTGTGCTTGAATAATTCTATTAATATTCATCCTCATTCCAGAGGTAGTCTTCTTCTGTTGGGTAATCTGGCCAAATCTCTTCGATCGACTCGTAGATTTCACCACCTTCTTCTTCCATAGATTGTAGATTTTCGACCACTTCTAAAGGGGCTCCTGTTCTAATGGAATAATCGATTAATTCGTCTTTGGTAGCTGGCCAAGGCGCATCACTTAAATAAGATGCAAGTTCTAATGTCCAATACATGGTAACAATTTGATTTTATAATTTTTGCAAAAGTAATTTTTATCCTGATATAGCCAAGATATTTTTGCATTATTTCTGCTTTAATAGTTTGATAACGAATAAAATCTGGATTTATTAGCTCTTTTTTTTGGGAATCCATTTGATTTCGTCCGCTTTCAAATCTTTTGACAACTTTCGTGCCAATACGAAAAGGTAGTCGGAAAGCCTGTTGATGTATGACAAAACGTTTTCATCAAAAGGTTCCTTTTCGAAAAGTTGGGTTGCCATACGTTCGGCCCTACGACATATGGTACGGGCAATATGACAGTATGACACTGCGGTATGACCCCCAGGAAGAATAAAATGGGTCATGGGGGAGAGTAATTCGTTCATAGAATCCATTTCATGTTCCAATGATTCTATGTCCTTGGTATTGATTTTAGGGATATTAAGACGTTCCTTACCACTTTTTAGGATGGTCTTTTTTGGATCAGTGGCCAAAACTGCACCTACCGCAAATAGCCTATCCTGAATTGCCGTTATGATTTCCTTGGAATGGGCGTCAATATTTTGATCACGAATTAGACCCAACCAGGCATTTAATTCATCTATGGTACCATAACTTTCTATCCGAATGTGATGTTTTGATACGCGTGTGCCCCCAAAAAGAGCCGTGGTACCTTTATCACCTGTTTTAGTGTAAATTTTCATGTAGCGGTTCTTGGTAAATAATGAACTGGTTTAAACTTTTTCAATGCGCTAAAAATTGCCCTTTTACTCCTGGTTTTTGTCTTTTTTTCCTTCCGTAGCCCTGCTATGCAACTCAAAAAGTCTTCAACTGGACACAAAATTGCTGATTTTCGCTTCAATCCAAAAAGTTTAATCACGTTCAATAATCGGCTTCATTCCTTTTTCCTATCCTTATGATTATAACCATCCATAAATTTTTTTGATTTTCTACTTTTTGACTTATTCCTATTCCTAATTGAAATGAACAGATAAATAACAACAAGCACACCCAGAACCGTATAAATTGAATAATCCATAATATTGAACTTAATAGTTAAAGTTACGGGTTTATGTTCGAATCTTAAAATGTTCTTTTGCTTGTTCTTTCCTAAAAAAAACGGCACCGCAATGATACATATCCACGCTCACGGTGACCCTGTCATTACGTTTGATCAGCTCCCATTGGGAGGTGATTTTTCTGTTTTTATACAGCGTTCCGATAAGGAGCATAGTATCATTATGAATGGTACTTGAATTTAAAAGATGGTTGACGAGTTCCATCTTTGGATGGTCTACATAAATAATGTCGTAAGGACCCGTCCCTAATTCGACATTCGGATACTTGCTTTTGATCAAGTTTTGTATATGATGGTTTTGTAAATCCAGGTGTACCGCATTGGCTTTAAAATAACCGATGCTTTTTAGGAGTACTTGAATGCTCTTGCTCCCTTTGAAATTAGATTTGGTATAAAGGCATTTGGTCACATAATCATACATAAAGGGAGAGTGGATCCCATGTTGGTTGGAGGAGGAGAATAAGAACTTTATATATGAGGCAAATTTATAAAGCATACGATTACTACTGGTTTATAGTTTTCATTTTTTGATGAATACCTCTTAGTGTTCCAACAAAGCTGAAAGTTCGAACCAACGTTCGGTTTTCGTTTCAATACCACCTTCAATCTCCTTTAATTCGACCGAAAGTTTGTCTACTTCTTCTCCTGATAGGTCAGCATTCATGAATTGCTGTTGCACATTTTCTTTTTTATCTTCCAATTTTTGGATTTCCTTTTCGAGGGATTTGTATTCTTTTTGTTCCAAATAGGAAAGTTTTTGGCTAACTGGTGGGTTCTTCCATGATTTTTTGTTGGAACTATTTTCAGCTATTTTGCTTTTTTCTATTCTTTTTTCAATGACAACACTATCTTCATAGGTCTTAAAGTCGGAATAGTTTCCAGGAAAATCCTCGACGATGGCATCGCCTCGAAAAACAAAAAGATGATCTACGATTTTATCCATAAAATATCGATCATGGGATACGACCAAAATGCATCCTGGGAAATCCAATAGAAAACTTTCCAGAACATTAAGGGTTACAATATCCAGATCATTTGTGGGTTCATCCAAAATCAGAAAATTCGGGTTTTGAATCAATACGGTGCATAAATAAAGTCGCTTGCGTTCACCACCGCTCAGTTTTTCAACAAAATCATATTGTTTCTTTCTGTCAAAAAGAAAACGTTCGAGCAATTGCTGGGCAGAAATCTGTCTTCCTTTTTTAAGTGGGATATAATCCCCGAATTCCCGAATAACATCAATGACTTTTTGCCCTTTTTTAATGGTAATTCCCGTTTGGGTATAATACCCAAATTTTATGGTATCACCTACCACCACCTTGCCAGCGTCTGGTACGTCGGTTGCCGTAAGGATATTGAGGAATGTGGATTTCCCTGTACCGTTCTTGCCAATAATGCCCACGCGTTCACCTTTAGTAAACGTATATTCAAACTTGTCTAGTATAGGTTTGTTAGGATAGGATTTGGAGATTTTATGAAGCTCAAGAATCTTACTTCCAATGCGTTCCATATTAATTTCGAGCTGTACCTCATGCTCCAGACGCCGCTGGTGCGCCTTCTCCTTGATTACCTTAAAATCATCAATGCGTGACTTTGATTTCGTGGTACGGGCTTTAGGTTGGCGTCGCATCCAGGTCAACTCTTTTTTATAGAGCAATTTTGATTTGTGCAGCTCAACGGTTTCCTGCTCGATTCGTGCCTCTTTCTTCTCTAAATAATATGAATAGTTGCCTTTATAGGGATGCAATTTGCCAAGATCCAACTCAATGATTTCATTACAAACACGCTCCAAAAAATAGCGATCATGCGTTACCATGAACAATGTGAGGTTCTCTTTGGCGAAGTATTGCTCCAACCATTCTATCATTTCCAGATCCAGATGGTTGGTAGGTTCATCCAAAATCAATAGGTCAGGCCTATTGATAAGGGCATTGGCGAGTGCAAGGCGCTTTTTTTGTCCTCCAGAAAGAAGCCCAACCTTGGCATTAAGGTCTTCAAGTTTCAACTTGAAGAGAATTTGCTTGTATTGAGTCTCAAAATCCCAAGCATCAAAACGGTCCATAGCGTCAAAGGCCTTTTGGTAAGCTTCCTCATCTTCAGGATTGGCCAGTGCCTTCTCGTAGGCTGAAATAATTCCGAGAACTTCATTGTCAGAAGCAAAAATGGTTTGTTCAACGGTTAAATCGGGATTAAGATCTGGCTCCTGTTCCAAAAAAGAAACCCGAGTTCCTTTTCTATAATTCACCAATCCGGCATCGGGAGAATCTTTTCCAGACAGAATATTCAAGATAGATGTTTTTCCATCTCCGTTTTTGGCAATCAGCGCAATTTTTTGGCCTTTATTAACCCCAAAGGATAAATTCTGAAAAAGCACATGCTCGCCGTAGGACTTAGCAATATTTTCGACAGTAAGTAGGTTCATTCAAACTAGGGTTTAATATTTTGGAAAATGATTCCTATGTATAAATATCGTGTTGCAAGCGCCACCAACAAAGGAATCAATACAGGTGTAAAAGCTTGAGCACTAAACATCCACAATAGTATCATGAGTAACAATAGGCCCACCAAGCCAAGCATATATTTTCGAACCCAAAGAGCAATGGGTTTTCGTAAAATCAAGAAAGCCAAAATGAAGTTTACTGGGAATGCCCATAAAATATTATAGTTGCCGACCGTCCAAATATGATCGGTCATAAACCACAGAAAAAATAGAACTAGACCTGCCGACCCGGTACACAGGAGAATTCCAAAATCTAACCATCGTTTTCGCCTTTTACTTATAAAATCAGAATATGTAGCAATTAAAATCCCTATGGAAATTATAAGAATAAAGAATAGGGGAGAGGTGAAAAAACTGAAGGTATTTTCTCTATGAGCTGTCTTTAAAAGGGACTCCTCTTTAACCGTTATGGGACTGTTATTTAAATGGGCTACCGCCAATTGCCGCATTACATAGTCAGGAAGGTATAGATGCTCTTTGGGAGTTGCTTTTCTGTCAATGACAGACCCAAGCGCCAAGTCAATGCCAAAAGTCCCCCAGGAGTTTATTTTAATATTATGACGTATTAATTCTCTAAAGGTAAATTGATGTGTGATATAGGTTTCATCAAAAAACAACTGTTCCCCAAAATTATGCTTAAGTACTTCCCAAATTTTGGTGGCACAATTGTTAAGGAAGTAATCATACTGATATACCTTATTTTCAGGAAGATTATTGATTTCCAAAAATTTAAAAAGCGTATTCTTTTCGGGAACGGATAAATCTAATATTTGTTCATTGACCCATCTATTTTCGATCTCGTAACTCCTTAGGTATGATTTGTAACTCCTTCGCACTAACTTATAATCCATTCTCCCCTTTGAGAATTTTAAATAGAAATTTTCGCCACTGGTATCAAAAACACCATAATTATAGACCACATCAATACCCTGTGACGCATCCAAAACCCTAAATGCGCTATGACCAAAAGCAGAATAAAGTACGTCTCCCGGACCACTTGTTAAGACACTTATTTTGGACAATGGGGATAATTCAGGTGTTTGCGATATACCTTGAAGGCCATAGGTAAGGAAAAGAAAAAAAAGTATTTTTTTAAATGACATTTTGAATCTCAAACGTTAGAATTGCCAAATATCTGAATAAATTAGATCAGTTCAGGATTAAAGTTGATTGTTGTTGATTAAAGTTAAAGATGCTTGAATGGCATGAACTGCGCTTTTTATCCAAATCGTGGTATTTCAAATCGGTAGCCAAACTTTAATAGTAGCTTCCAAAAACTATGGGCATTTTCAATTTTCGCATACTCTATATACTTTTTTAAGCGTGTATTTTGTCAATATCCCATATATTAAATGGCATATTCACTTAAGACCATTCTCTTATTTTGTGCTATTTTTACGGAAACCTCAATCTATGAAACGGCACATCCCTAATCTAATTACTTTACTGAATTTATTTTGTGGCTGTGTGGCTGTGGTTTTTGCTGTTTTGAACCAACTAGAGTTGGCCGCTTTTTTTGTTTTCCTTGGGATTGTTTTTGATTTTTTCGATGGATTTGCTGCCCGACTTTTGAATGTAAAGAGCGATTTGGGATTGCAATTGGATTCCCTTGCGGATATGGTAACCAGTGGATTGGTTCCGGGTATTGTCATGTTTCAATTGTTGGGAATGTCTATGCATGGAGGGTGGAACGCTGACCTTTCATCTCAGGTCGCTAATGATACGTTTTGGGCTGGACTCAGAGTAGCTCCACTACCTTTTTTTGGTTTCTTGATAACTCTGGCTTCAGGGTATCGTTTGGCGAAATTTAATATTGATGAGAATCAGACAAGCTCTTTTGTTGGGCTTCCGACACCGGCCAATACCTTGCTTATTCTTTCTTTGCCCTTGATTCTTTTATATCATAACAACGACTTCTTAAATGCCATTATCCTTAATCAATGGTTTTTGATTGGAATTACGCTCTTAAGTGCTTTTTTACTCAATTCCAATATTAAACTGTTTGCCCTTAAATTCAAGAACTGGAGCTTTAATGACAATTCGCAGCGTTATATCTTTTTGATAGTTGGCTTGGTATTGTTGGCCACTATGAAGTTTTTGGCAATTCCGGCTATTATAGCTTTGTATATATTGAGTTCTTTAGTGGGGAATATGGGCAAGTAATACAAATCGAGAATCTTAACTTAAAAATCCAACTTCTTTTTACGAAGCTCGAAGTTTTGGCCTAGATATACCTTACGAACCATTTCATCTGCAGCAAGGTCCTCAGGGAGACCCGATTTTAGAATTCCGCCTTCGAACATCAAATATGAACGTTCGGTAATCGCCAGGGTTTCTTGAACATTGTGGTCTGTAATCAAAATTCCTATGTTCTTGTCCTTCAAATGGGCCACAATACGTTGAATATCCTCTACAGCAACTGGGTCCACTCCAGCAAAGGGTTCGTCCAAAAGAATAAATTTGGGATCTGTGGCAAGGGCACGTGCAATCTCTGTACGTCTGCGTTCACCGCCCGAAAGTAGATCCCCTCTACTTTTTCGAATATGTCCAAGGCCAAATTCCTCGATGAGGGATTCCATTTTCATATGCTGCTCCTTTTTACTCAAATTGGTCAATTGCAACACGCTCAAAATGTTTTTTTCAACACTCAATTTACGAAATATCGAAGCTTCCTGGGCCAAATAACCAATACCATTTTGGGCCCTTTTATACATGGGGAACTTGGTGATGTTCATATCATCCAGATAAATAGAACCACCATTCGGTTTGATAAGCCCAACAATCATATAGAATGAGGTGGTTTTCCCCGCTCCGTTAGGCCCCAGAAGCCCAACGATTTCCCCTTGGTTGACTTCTAGGGAAATACCTTTGACCACTTGGCGCCCTCTATAGGCCTTCATTATATTTTCTGCTCTTAGTTTCATGGCTTCAAATCTAAAACATAAAATCAGCCTTGGTATTCAAATAGGCTATTTTTTAACTTTTTTTGGCACGTTCAGCAGCTAACTTAGCTTCTTTTTTCTTCTCACTTTTAATAACCCTCTTTGAAATATAAATGCTTACCTGATATAGCACTAAAATTGGCAGGGCCACTACTATTTGACTCGTGATGTCCGGAGGTGTGATGACAGCTGACAATATTAAGACCACTACCAAAGATATTTTTCTGTACTTTCTGAGTATTTCAGGGGTTACCAACCCGACCTTGGTCAAGAAGTAAACGATAATGGGGAGTTCGAAGATGAGTCCACATGCAATTACAGAGGTTCTTATTGTGGATACATAGGAAGCCAAATCAAATTCATTGGTTACTTCGCTACTCACTTGGTAGCTTCCTAAAAATTTGATGGATAATGGTGCAACGACATAATAACCAAACAGGACACCACAGAAGAATAAAAGGGATGCCGTAAAGATAAAGCCTTTGGAATATTTGCGTTCAGTGGCATGTAACCCTGGGCTGATGAACTTCCACATTTCATAGATTACGTAGGGAAAGCCAACGATGAACCCTGCCCAGATAGAGGTCCATATGTGTGCTGAGAACTGCCCAGCCATCAATCTACTTTGAATTGTAAACGGAAGTTCGTCCGCGCAGAAATCAGATTCAAAACCTATAAATGTTGCAATTCTGCAAAAGAGTTTGTATGTAGGGAAGTCCATATTTTTGGGCCCAAAGAGGATGGTGTCAAAAATAAAACCGCGCATCATAAAGGCCACACAGCCAATAATCACAATTGCTATGGTAGATCGTATCAAATGCCATCTTAGCTCTTCCAGATGGTCCAAAAAAGACATTTCGTTAGGACTCTTGGTTTCGGTTTTTGCCATTATAGTATGCCTTCGTTTATTAAGTTATGTAAATGTACTACTCCTTTATATTTGTCTTCATCAGTAGCCAGAAGTTGTGATATACTCTTGTCCTGCATAATTTCAAGCGCTTTTATGGCAAGTTTATCCGTTGCTATGGTTTTGGGTTCTGAAGTCATTATATCCTTTGCCGTCAGTCCGTTTATATCATCATATTTATTCAACATTCTGCGAATATCGCCATCGGTGACGACTCCCACAATTTTGTTTTCATGGATTACTGCCGTTACGCCCAACATTTTTTCTGATATTTCAATAATGACCTTACGAATATCGGTGTCTAAATTCACTTCAGGTATCATATTGGTCTTGACAATATCATCCACGGTAAGGTAAAGTCTTTTACCCAATGCGCCTCCAGGATGGTACTTTGCAAAATCTTTACTACTGAATCCCTTCAATTCCAATAAACAGATGGCAAGTGCATCCCCCATGACCAATTGGGCACTGGTACTGGTCGTTGGCGCCAAATTATTGGGGCAGGCTTCTTTCGCAACAAAAGTGTTAAGCACAAAATCGGCCTGATTGGCCAAAAACGATTCCGTATTGCCGGTCATGCCTATCAATGTATTGTTTCCCCGTTTTATAAGAGGAACCAGCATTTTTATTTCAGGCGTACTTCCACTTTTAGAGATGCAGATGACCACATCGTCTTTTTGAATGGTTCCCAGGTCACCATGAATCGCATCGCCTGCATGCATGAAAATAGCTGGTGTTCCCGTAGAATTAAGGGTGGCAACTATTTTTGTGGCTATGATTGCACTTTTACCGATTCCTGTAATCACGACCCTCCCTTTTGAATTTAAGAGGCATTCGGTAGCTAGGGCGAAATCCTCATTGAGCAAAGACGTCAAATTTCCGATGGCCTTACTTTCGGTCTCTATGGTTTTTTTTGCTAGGTCAAGTATCTTTTTGGAATTGTCCAAAGTATAAGTTATGTTATGAATTGTAATCCTGAAAGATTGTGTTATATTTAAGTTTACAAACTTACATAAACTTAGCTTTATAGAATAGCTTAAGTTTTTTTAAGGATATTTTGCCACAATTTGTGCAATAAGATAAAATGCCTTAACTTATATAAATAATAGTAGATGGCTCATTGTCATTGAATTAAGAAATTAAATGATTAAAAGCGGAATGGAACCTGGCAATATTGACTTGCATGCCTCGTTAAAAAAATATTTTGGTTTTTCCCAATTCAAGGGTCTTCAGGAAGATGTTATCAATAACATAGTTCAAGCAAGGAATACTTTTGTCATTATGCCGACTGGAGGTGGCAAATCACTTTGTTATCAACTCCCGGCCTTGATGCAAGAGGGTACGGCCATTGTGGTATCTCCTTTAATAGCTTTGATGAAAAACCAAGTGGATGCCATTCGGGGAATTTCCTCGGAATATGGTGTTGCCCATGTATTGAACTCTTCTTTAAACAAAACAGAAGTAAAACAGGTAAAGGAAGACATTACCAGCGGAGTTACGAAGTTATTATACGTAGCTCCCGAATCCTTGACCAAAGAGGAATATATTGATTTCCTTCAATCGGTAAAAATATCTTTTGTCGCAGTTGATGAAGCTCATTGTATATCGGAATGGGGGCATGACTTTAGACCCGAATATCGAAATTTACGAACCATCGTAAGTCGATTGGGAAGCGGTATTCCGATTATTGGTTTAACGGCCACGGCGACTCCCAAAGTGCAAGAAGATATCATCAAGAATTTGGGGATTACAGATGCCAAATTGTTTAAAGCATCTTTTAATAGAGCCAATCTCTTTTATGAAGTTCGCACAAAAACAGCGAATGTTGATGCAGATATTATTCGATTTGTAAAGCAAAATTCAGGGAAATCAGGTATTATCTACTGTTTAAGTAGAAAACGTGTCGAATCGCTGGCGAAGGTTCTCCAGGTTAACGGTGTTAGTGCCGTCCCATATCATGCGGGTTTTGACGCAAAAACGCGTTCCAAGTACCAAGATATGTTCTTGATGGAAGACGTTGATGTTGTGGTGGCCACTATTGCCTTTGGCATGGGAATAGATAAACCCGATGTTCGTTTTGTGATTCACCATGATATTCCAAAAAGTATTGAAAGTTATTATCAGGAAACAGGACGTGCCGGAAGGGACGGAGGAGAAGGTCATTGTCTTGCCTTCTATTCTTATAAGGATATTGAGAAACTCGAAAAATTCATGTCAGGGAAACCTGTTGCAGAACAAGAGATAGGTAATGCCCTTTTGCAAGAAGTCGTTGCCTATGCAGAAACGTCAATGTCACGAAGAAAGTTTATGCTGCACTACTTTGGTGAAACCTTTGACGAGGTCAATGGTGAGGGAGCCGATATGGATGACAATGCACGTAACCCGAAAGAGAAGCAAGAGGCCAAGGAAGATGTACTGAAACTATTGAAAGCCGTTAGGGAGACTAGCGAAAAATTCAAGTCTAAGGAAGTGGTAAAGACCATAACAGGACAGTTAAACGCTTTGGTTTCGTCACATAAGGCCCATGAGAAATCGGTCTTTGGAATAGGTTCCGATAAAACTGTAAGCCATTGGATGGCATTGATTAGGCAGGTTCTCGTTGCTGGTTTTCTGCGAAAAGAAATAGAATTGTACGGTATTTTACAGATTACTGAAAAAGGAAAAGAGTTCTTGAAAAACCCTGTTTCCTTTATGATGACCAAGGACCACGAATATAATAAGGAAAGGGATGAAGCAATCGTAAGCGCGTCAAAAGGTGGAGTAGCCGATGAAAAATTATTAAAACTTTTGAAATCGATTAGAAAATCGCAAGCCGATAAACTAGGTGTCCCGCCATTTGTGGTTTTTCAAGACCCATCATTGGATGATATGGCACTTAAGTACCCTATTTCAATGGCTGAAATGCTTAATATTTATGGAGTGGGCGAAGGTAAGGCCAAAAAGTATGGTAAACCTTTTATTGAGGCTATTTCAACGTATGTTGAAGACAATGATATCATTAGACCTGACGATTTGGTGGTGAAGAGCACTGGGGCCAATTCAGCTCTGAAACTTTATATCATCCAAAATGTGGATAGAAAATTGAGTATTGAAGACATTGCGTCTGCCAAAGGTTTGGAAATAGCCGACCTTTTAAAAGAAATGGAACAGATTGTTTATAGTGGTACCAAACTGAATATTGGCTACTATATTGATGATGTCCTTGATGAGGATCAGCAGGAAGAGATTCACGAATACTTCTTGGAAGCTGAAAGCGACGATTTGGAAGAAGCCATGGAGGAATTTGATGGAGAATATGAAGAAGAGGACTTAAGGCTTTATCGGTTGAAGTTCATTAGTGAGGTTGCAAATTAAACGTCTTGGAGAAGACATAAAAAAACCACTGCCATCATAACAGTGGTTTTTTTACTTTGAATTCTCTTTATGGAGCTGAAGTGTCTTTGGACTTTATTCTTTTAAGTTGCCGTCTTATTTTCTTGATGGCCGACTCTATAGATTTTTCAGGCTCTATAATATTGTATTCGCCCCAAAAATCAGGATCGGCAAATCCGATGGCCTCGTCACCCAAGATTATGGAAGTCTTCATTCTTTCTCTTGATTTTGGCATTTCGTTGGTAAGGTTCTTTTCCCAATCAGTAACGGCCATTTCACTTGTCATGGTATAAACTGAGTTAAACAATTTTTTATCCCAATTAATTTTAAACTCCATCAGGACGTTACTGTAACCGTAGTACCATTTTCCATCTTTTTCCCTATAATCCACTCTATAGGCCACTTCATTTGGCCACACCTTGGCATTTCTAGGTTTTCGGCGTACAAATAATTTAGAGGCTTCTTTTTTATTGGTTATGTTAAGGGAAAATATGGCACTCGTTAGAATCTTATTCTCAGCATCTATATAAAGCTTCCCATGATATAGCTGTTCTCCGACCCCTGGTTTTTGAGTGAAGTGCACTACGTAGATATGCCTGTCATTTATCCGAGTGGAATGGTCGAAAGTAAAATCATATTTAGCTAACGATTCTTCCTCGAAGATGTACTGGGGATATTTCATGATGTCAACAAATAATGCGTTGAAAGGACCTCCCTGAAGCTTAAGTGCTATAGTGTCAAGTCTACTATAATCTGTACTTTTTCTGGCTTTATAGAGCTGTATACCATCTTGTCTTGTTGAGGTATAGGGAGTTTTGTAAATGTTGACCACAGCTTCGGATAAAGATACATTTCGTTTCCTTTTTTTAATGGTCTCCCTATAGAAAGCGGTCATCAATGTTGGGTCTTTAAAATAATTTTGCCCTCTTTTTCTTAGGGTTTCCCGAACCAAGGCCTCTGCATTTTTAGGAATGCTAAGACTAACCTCTCCCAATTGGACCACAGAAATATCCATATATATTTTATTGTTACCATCTTTAAATTGCGATAAGGGAATTAGTTTGGATTTATAGCCCAAAAAAGAAACCAAAACATTTCCTTGGGCCATACTTTTAGGTACCTTAAGAGCGAATTCCCCTTCTGTATTGGAAATGGTACTGATATTTGTTTCATCAATGGAAAGTGTTGCGAAAACCATGGGCTTCTTGGTCTTTGAGTCCATGACCTCCCCCTTGTATAGCGTATAGGTTATATCCTGCTCCTGAGGTTCTTGGAAATTAGCGGAAGCTTTAGGAATGGTCAAAGCTCCCATAAACAACATGATAAACAATATTGCCAA
>JAGLKG010000020.1 GCA_023141835.1 Maribacter sp.
TATTATTTCTTTCTTTTCTTTTTGAGAAGTTAAAATAAGACCTGTGAATATCCCCAATAATGCAGAGACAATGGATGGTAAGGTGCTCAATAATCCTTCTGGGTCATAATCCGCTTTATAACTATGGGTTCCAAAGACCTTTACATCCAAATAATTGGCCAGATTATTAGGTGCACGTTCAAAGGTAGATTCCACTCCTTCTACAGGCACATAGCCCATTAACAGCCAATACCCTACTAGTAAGACAGCGCATATACCCAATAGTGATTTCCAATTGAAATTGATAAATAAAATAGCCGCAAAGAAAAATACAATTCCAATGCGCTGTAGTACGCCTGGAAAACGGATAAGCTCAAAGTCTTTTATAAAGGGGAAACTAATTGAAAAAGCACCCAAGAACAGTCCTAGCCCTATTAATTTCAAGCTTCGAACAGAGATTTTTTTATAGGTCGATGTCGTCCCTTTTTTGTTCTTATATGCAAAGGCAATTGAAGTTCCTACAATAAAAAGGAAAAAAGGGAAAACCAAATCGGTGGGCGTATAACCATGCCACTCAGCGTGCAAAAAAGGTGCATAAACACTTGACCAAGTTCCCGGGGTATTCACCAATATCATTAATACTATGGTCAATCCCCTAAATATATCAACCGAAATTACTCTATTCTGCATATCTATTTTCTATAAAATATCATCCTTCATTTTGCCCCAAGTCTTTGCCAATAATAAGCCAGATACCAATGCTACGCCTGATAAGACAAGTGCTGAAGTCGTTTTTCCGTAAATCCAATGCCCTGTGGCAAACATGATCGTATATATCAAAATAACCCCTAAAAGCATAGCCATAATTCCCGAAGGCACGCTCCATTTTTCGCCCATGTCAATCTCAATGTTATCTTCATTGGCTTCGTCTACCACCTTACTCCAACCTGGTCCTCCAGGCTGTATTTTTTTATAAAATGAACGTAGTACTTCCTTAGATTCCGCCTGCGTAGTAAAAGTCGCTACCAACCATATAATTGTAGTAATTATCATTACAAAAGGAATTTCACCCCAATCTGGAAATATACCTGTTTCCGTAGCAAATAAGAATGCCCCTAAAGAGGTTACCTTCAATAATATAGATAGAATTCCAGAAGCGAACATCGCCGAAATTTCAGTCCAGGCATTTATTCGCCACCAAAACCAACGTAGAATAAAAATGAGTCCGGTACCCGCCCCGAAAAGCAAAAGCATATCGAATATTTGCATGGCATTTTGCATCAATAAGGCAAGAATGGCACTAAAAACCATGAGAATTACAGTTGAAATTCTCCCAACTGCTACCAATCTTTTTTCAGAGGCATTAGGGTTGATTTGTTGCTTATAAAAATCGAACACAATATAAGAAGAACCCCAATTCAACTGGGTTGAAATAGTACTCATATATGCAGCAATTAATGAAGCTAATACCAAGCCCAAAAGACCGCTTGGCAATTTGGTCAACATGGCGGAATACGCTAAATCATGGCCCAATTTGTCTGCTGGAACATTTGGAAAAGCTTCGGAAATACTAGCAATATCAGGGTATACAACCAATGAGGCCAAGGCTACCAATATCCATGGCCAAGGGCGTAATGCATAGTGCATGATATTAAAAAAGAACGTGGCACCAATAGCATGGTTTTCGTCTTTAGCTGCAAGCATTCGCTGAGCAATATAGCCTCCTCCTCCAGGTTCGGCCCCAGGATACCACGAACTCCACCATTGTACTGCGAAGGGTATGGCCAATAAGGTGATAACTGCCTTGGTATTACTTAATTCAGGAAGAATAGAAAGTTTATCGGTGACATTTTCGTTGGCCATCAATGCGGAAATACCCCCTACTTCTGGTAAATTCACTAGGTAATATGCCGCGCCTATGGCACCTGCCATGGCAACAAAGAATAAAATAAAATCAGTATAGACAACCCCTTTAAATCCACCTAATGCACTAAATGTCACTGTAATCAAGCCAGCACCAACAACCGTTTGCCATGGTTCCAGCCCCAACATGATTCCACCAATCTTTATGGCCGCTAAGGTGACTGCGGACATGGTTATTACATTAAATACAACCCCTAAATAAACAGCCCTAAATTTTCTTAAAAAACTGGCCGGTTTACCACCATATCTTAATTCATAAAACTCTAAATCGGTATTTACATTCGATTTTCTCCAAAGTTTAGCATAAACAAAAACGGTTAACATGCCCGTAATAAGAAAACACCACCAAACCCAGTTCCCCGAAACACCATCTGTTCTAACGATATCGGTGACCAGATTAGGCGTATCCGTAGAAAATGTAGTTGCAACCATTGAAAGACCCAATAACCACCAGGGCATTGTTCTACCAGAAAGAAAAAATTCAGAAGAGTTTTTTCCTGATTTTTTGGAAACATAAATTCCGATTCCCAAAACGATTGAAAAGAAAATAATAATAAAACTGTAATCTAGAGTGCTAAGTTCCATTGGTTATATATTGGTTGATCGCTAAAGATAAAATTTTTTGGGATACATTTGCGCTTTGTTCACTAAACAACATTTGTGCTTCTATCAATACAAACAGATATTTCGACTTTCTCTTGGGTTCTAGCCTTAACAGCAGCTTTGGTTGTAGGTATTTCCAAAGCGGGGATCAAGGGTGTGGCAATTATCAATGTTACGCTAATGGCATTGGCTTTTGGCGCAAAGGAATCGACCGGACTTGTAGTGCCGTTATTGATTTTAGCCGATATCTTTGCCGTTGTCTATTATAACCGCCATACCCAATGGAAGTACATCATTCGATTTTTACCATGGATAATCGTGGGGATACTCATAGGAGTCTTCATTGGTATTGATTTGGACGAGAACACCTTTAAGATATGCATGGCAGTCATCATTTTGGGGAGTGTGGTGATGATGTATTGGTGGGATCGCAAAAAGTCGAAAACTGTTCCCTCACATTGGGGTTTTGCAGGGTTTATTGGCATTTTGGCGGGGATTACAACTATGATAGGGAATTTGGCCGGGGCATTTAGCAATATATTCTTCTTGGCCATGCGTTTGCCAAAAAACGAGTTTATAGGAACGGCCGCTTGGTTGTTCTTAATAATCAATGTAATTAAATTGCCTTTTCACATTTGGTTTTGGGGAACAATTACACCAGAAACATTGGTTGTCAATTTAAAATTAGCGCCGGGGATATTTATCGGACTTTTTGTTGGTGTTCGTTTGGTCAAAATGATCAAAGAAGGATTTTATCGTAAAATGATCTTGATTTTGACCGCTCTGGGAGCTATTCTTATCCTATTAAAGTGATTTTGGTAATCTGAATCAAGAACGCCATAAATAAAAAGGCCGCTTCGAGCTCCAAGCGGCCTTATATTCCAAAATCGTTATAAATAATATTGTTCTAAAAAACGGATCCCGTATGCCATACGCATAACCAGGCAATGCAAGAAATACCTAGACAAATAAGAAACCGCCCAATTTCGACATAATCCAATTTTGCATTCATAATTGTGGTTTTAAATATTCTTTCCCCAATATTAAGCCTAGAAAACAGAACCTATTTGGCTTTTGGATTAATCCTATACTTTCATCGATAAAACAAGTTTAATAGGCATTTAAACCGAAATACAGCTTAATTCATAGAATTGCCCCAAATAGAATAGTTGGGACAAACGACCGATTTTGTAGATAAATAGTGTGGGAGATTTCTAAAATTCCGAGAAATATGGCTGAAAATGAAATATTTGTCATGGCGCCACAGGGCAAAAGTTCAGGAAAATGGTTGATTGCATGTGTTTCTGTGAAGTAAAAGATTTATCTTTTCGTCCTATTTATAAATGAATATCCTTTCGGGAGAATAAAACCCAAGAACATATAATACAATGAAGGAACTATTTACCCATCTAAAACAAAAAATCAAGGGCGAAGTACTTACAGATGATTATACACTGGGCATGTACGCTACAGATGCCAGTATATATCAGATAAGACCCGTTGCGATAGTTCTTCCCAAAGACGGTGAGGATGTAAAAGCCGCCGTAGCTCTAGCCTACCAAAATAAAATCACCATTCTTCCCAGAGGTGCTGGAACCAGTTTAGCAGGACAAACGGTGGGGCAATCGATCATCTTGGATTTTTCCAAACATATGAATTCCATATTGGAAATCAATGCCGCTGAAAAATGGGTCCGTGTTCAACCGGGGTTGGTCAGGGATGATTTAAATGCAGTTTTGGCACCTTATAAATTGCATTTTGCTCCAGACCCTGCGACGAGTAGCAGGGCCAATGTTGGAGGTATGGTTGGTAATAACTCCTCGGGGACAAAAAGTATCCTATTCGGCAAGACTGTTGATCATGTCTTGGAAGCTGATGTTCTGCTCGCTGAGGGTGCCGAATTACATCTCGAAAATTGTACGCCTAAGGAATATCAGGAAAGAGCCGGTCAAAACAATAAAGAAGGAGAAATATACGCCTCGTTCAAAAATATTATAGATCAACATTCCAAGGAAATCAAAGAACGTTTTCCAAAGGTGATGAGACGCGTTGGCGGCTATAACCTGGATGAATTTGTCTACACCGACCAATGGAATTTAAGCAAATTGGTCTGTGGTAGTGAAGGTACCCTGGCCACAACCTTGGAACTTAAGTTGAACTTGGTAGATCTTCCCAAACACAAATCGGTCTGTGTGATTCATTTTGCAGAGCTATTGGAGGCCATCTCGGCCGTAGAATCCATGTTGCCCTATAATCCTTCTGCCGTCGAAATCTTGGATAAAACCGTGGTGGATCTTAGTCGGTCTAATTTAACCACCAAACACCACTGTCATTTTATTGAGGGTAAGCCCGCGGCCATTTTAATCGTTGAGTTTTATGGGGATACATCAGAGGATGTAATGACAAGGCCACAACAAATGATCGCTGAATTAAAAGCCAATGGTTTTGGGTATGCCTACCCCCTTTTCCCGGAAGGAGAAGCATACAACGATGTATGGGTAATCCGTAAAAAAGGATTGGGATTGATGCTGGGGCTAAAGGGGAATAAAAAGCCTTTGGCGTTTATTGAAGATGCTGGCATCCCGTCCGAACACTTACCAGAATATATCGACAGGGTTTTGAAAATCTGTAAAAAACATGGTACAGAGGCTGCTATGTACGCCCATGCCAGTGTAGGGGTCATTCATGTACGTCCTATTCTGGATTTACGTTTGGCTGAAGATATAGAACGATTAAAGAACATTACCGACGATACCTTTGAATTAGTCATGGAGTACAAGGGGTCTTGGAGCGGGGAACATGGTGACGGATTAGTACGCAGTGCCTACAACAAACGTTTCTTTGGAGATACCTTATACAATGCTTTTTTAGAGGTTAAAAACGTATTTGACCCTGATAATTTGATGAATCCAGGGAAGATTATCGAATCCCAAACCATTGAACATAATTTGCGTTACGGTACTTCATATAAAGATGAGGTGATAAAAACCGAATACAACTATAAAGAAGAAGAACGTTTTGAATCTGCCGTCCACATGTGCTCTGGTGTTGGCGAATGTAGAAAAATTTTAGGAGGTACCATGTGCCCGAGTTTTAAAGCTACCCGTGATGAGGAACATTCCACTCGAGGCCGTGCCAATGCCTTAAGAATGGCAATGTCCAATCAATTTGGGCCAGAAGGATTGTCAAGCAAGCGCCTACACGATGTCATGGATCTGTGCCTTTCATGTAAAGCATGCAAGTCTGAATGCCCAAGTAATGTGGACATGTCAAAAATGAAGAGTGATACGTTGCAAATGTATTATGACGAGCATGGACTCACTTTACGAGATAAATTGATCAGGGATTCTTCAAAGGCAGCTCGTAAAATTTCGGGGTGGAAAGCAGGAATTGTAAATGCGGTGCAAAAGAGCGGTTTGTTTAAATCCGTATTGGAGCAAACAGCAAATTTTGATAAAAGAAGAACACTCCCTGACTTTGCCAAAGAACCCTTTTTTAAGTGGTTCGAGAAGCATGCGAAAAAGACCAATGTAGGCGATAAAAAGGTCGTCCTATTTGCCGATACTTATTTGAATTACCACGAACCTAAGGTTGGTGTAAGTGCTTTGGAATTATTGAATTCCTGTGGATATGAAGTACTCTTGGCCAATGTGGGTTGTTGCCAAAGACCAAAAATATCCCACGGTTTTTTAAGGGATGCCAAAAAAGAAGGGGCACGGACCATTGAAGGCCTACAACCCTATTTGGACCAAGGTTTGAAAATAGTGGTTTGTGAGCCAAGTTGTGCCTCCGCCCTGAATGATGATCTTCCTGATCTGATTGCCAACCAGGAAATTGCGGAACAATTGAAAAATGGGGTTATGATGATCGACGTTTTCCTTGCCAATGAATATGAAAACGGTAGATTAGATGTTGATTTTGAACCCGTATCCGAAGGGGTTACCATACATGGTCATTGCCATCAAAAGGCATTGTACGGTACCAATACTATGAAATCCCTATTGAAAAACCATAAAAACGAAGTACGTGAAATCCCATCTGGATGTTGTGGTATGGCAGGTTCCTTCGGGTATGAAAAAGAGCATTACGAGCTATCCAAGAAAATAGGGGATGAAGTGCTTTTCCCCGCGATTGAAAAATTGGACAAGGGCAAGGCATTAGTGGCCTGTGGTTTTAGCTGTCGCCATCAAATAGAACATTTTACCGAAGCCAAGCCCAAACATTTTGTTGAAGTCATCAAAGCGGTAAAAAAATAGGGCAATGATAAAATTTGTGTTCAATGCCGACCTCATTATGAAGAAACCAAAGCAATAACTATATTACGTAAAATTACACATTGGCCTGAACGGTAGAGCCAACATATCCAATTTAAAAACCAAAGAACTTAATTATTTACATATGGAGAGTTTAAGAGAATTTAATACCAGCACCCGTATTCTTATGGGCCCTGGGCCAAGTGATGTCAACCCAAGGGTCTTAAAGGCCATGTCTACCCCTCTAGTAGGCCATTTGGATCCCGAATTTTTAGTAGTGATGGATGATATCAAAGCCATGACCCAAGCCACCTTGCAAACTCAAAACGAACTCACTTTTGTGGTCTCTGCCCCAGGTAGTGCGGGAATGGAAACCTGTTTGGTCAATTTACTGGAACCCGGGGATGAAGCTGTTATTTGTATCCATGGCGTATTTGGAACCCGTCTGGCAGATATTGCCGAACGTTGTGGGGCCAAGGTAATCAAGGTAGAAGCGGATTGGGGAACCCCGATAAACCCTGAAGATGTAAAACAGGCTTTGGCCAGTTGCAATCCCAAATTATTGGCCATTGTACATGCCGAAACCTCAACAGGTGTGCTGCAACCCTTAGAGGAAATAAGTAAAATGACCAAAGATGCAGGAGCCTTATTGGTCGTTGATGCAGTAACATCATATTGCGGTACAGACCTTAAGGTTGACGAATGGGGCATAGATGCCCTATATTCTGGAAGTCAAAAATGCTTGAGTGCCCCTCCGGGACTTTCCCCAGTGACCTTTAGTCAGGCTGCCATTGATGTGTTGGACAATAGAAAGACCAAAGTACAAAGTTGGTTTTTGGATTTGACCATGGTCAAGAATTATTGGTCAGGTGCCAAAAGGGCCTACCATCATACAGCGCCCGTTTCGGCCATGTTCGCTATGCGCGAATCACTTCGAATCGTTTTGGAAGAAGGTTTGGAAAATAGGTTTAAGCGCCATCAAAAAAATCACGAGTTATTACGTGATGGTTTAGAGGCCATGGGCTTTGAGTTCTTGGTCGAAAAACAATACAGACTCCCCATGTTGAATGCCGTACGCATACCGGATGGTGTTGATGAAGCTCTAGTACGAAAGCGTTTATTGGAAGAATACAACATAGAAATTGGCGGTGGCCTTGGACCTTATGCGGGTAAAATCTGGCGTATTGGACTCATGGGCGAAAGCTCTACCCCAAATCATGTTAATATGTTACTGGCTGCCTTGAAGCAGGTGATGTAGAATGTTTTACTCAATACCAATTTGAATGAAAAAGTCCGGGAATAATAGATTCCCGGACTTTTTCATTCTTATAGCGCAAATCTTATTCCTCCTTTGGAAACATCATCCCAATAATTCTATTCTTGACCAAATATTTTTTGGCCACTTCCTGAACATTTCTAATCGTTAGACTATTGATTAATTCTTCAATTTTTGTGAATTCATGCTTATCCAAATCGGCATAATCGGCGTATTCAATTCTTCTCAACCACCAACTGTTCTTTTTAAGAGATTCTTTATAATCCAATAATTGTGCCTCCTTGATTTTATTCAAATCCTTTTCTGTAGGGCCGTGATCAATTATTTTTTGAACCTCGGCCAAGGTTGCATCTTTTAATTTAACCGCATTCTCTGGACCACAAGGAAATGAGATGTTAAAACTGTAATTACCATATGGCAACTTCAACAACCTACCTGAAGCTCTAGCACCATAAACCCCACCTTTTTCTTCACGTAACTGTTCTATTAATTTAATATTCAAGATTTGTGAAACACAACTTAAATAGTAGCTCTCCAGCCCATCAAATTGGGCTTCCCCAGCATAGGATATATTAACCATGCTTTTAGGGTCTGTCCCTCTATGTACAATTTTTTCGTGAATTCCATATAAAGGCCTTCTTCCTAAATCCTTAAAAGTTTCATTCCCATCCTTTGAGGGTAAACTGGCTAAATAAGTAGCTGCAAACTCTCGTATTTTTTCTTCATCTACATTTCCAACAAAATAGAAATTAAACCCTCGGGCATTCCCAAATCGCTCATTATACTTTTGGAATGCCAAGTTGTAATTCATTCTATCCCAATCTTCATCAGCGGGTAACCCTATAAATCTCGGGTCTCCATTAGCCTTGAATTTCGCCATCTCAATATTGTAAAAAACATTTGGATTGGAAGCAAAATTTTTCAATTGACTTTTTTGTTTGCCCACGAAAGCATTATAGGCATTTTCATTACTGTTAAGACTTGTGAAATATAGGTGGATCAATTGAAAAAGAGTCTCAAAATCCTTTACGGTGGATGAACCGCCCATCCCTTCTTTGTCATTTCCAATATATGGGTTGGCCCTGACCACCTTCCCGGTCAACAATTTACCCAATTCTATCTTCGTAAAACCATTGATTCCTGCTTCGGTCAAGCCACTATTGGCCAGACTGGTCATAAGGTATTCCTCATCTGTATACGTAGAGGTACCTCCATGCCGATAGGCAGAAAATAATATTTCATCATTTTTAAAATCGGTCTTTTTATAAATTACCTTGGACCCATTACTTAAGGACAAGGTTACTTTTCCCACCAAATTATCCGTTTCCTCATTCACAATTGAACCTGCTTTTGGAAGGTCTGACATTAATGCCTGGGCAATTAACCCGTCTTCGTACGGCTTAATTTCAGCTTCTTTAACTTCATTTAAAACAGCAAGTATCTCCGATTCTGTAACTTGCTTTAAGCCCTCTTTCTCAGGACCCGTAACCACAACGACCCTATTGTCATCATGTATAAAATTTTGAATCAGCCCATTTACCTCGGTAAGGGTAATCGAAGGTAAAAGCGTTTTTTGTGCATTAAATTCCCATTCAATTCCAGGTATACTTTCCGCTTCCAAAAAGTTTCTTACATACTCCGAAATTAACCGTCGGGATTCCATTTTATCCCTGTCATTGTATACTTTTTCTATACTGGCCAACAGGCTACTTTTTGCACGCTTAAATTCCGCGTCTTGAAAACCAAAACGCTTAGCCCGTTCATTTTCATGGACTACTGCGGTAAATGCTTTTATGACATCGGCCTCGCCAGATCCCACCACGGATTGATAGGCTTCTTTCGTTCGTGCCCAAGTATTGCCATGGTAAGAAAACCCATATACAAAAGGAGGGTCCTGACTATTCCTAAGTTCATTCAACCTATTGTTAATCATTGTTGTGAATAGGCTTTTTACTAACATGGCTCGATAATCCCCAATATGTTTGTTTACTTTCGGCAAGGATTTATCCTTATACATTAGCTGGATTCTAGTTGACATGGCCTCTTTGTCAGATTCTATGGCAATTAAAGTCTCTTCGTGGTTGGGAACGTCATATATCTTCCTTTCCTTTGAGGGTTCAGGGTTCTTAATGTCTGAAAAGTGGGCCTTAATTTTGTTTTCAATGTCACTTACTGAAATATCCCCAACAACAACAACGGCCATTAGGTCGGGGCGATACCAATCTTTATAGAAATCGCGAATCTTATCATAGGTAAAGTTTTCCAATATTTCCTTTTTTCCAATGGGCAGCCGATTTGCATAGTGCGAATTGTACAATACCTTAGGTAAGTATTGATCCATCATTCGCTTATTGGCACCAAGTCTTAATCGGTATTCTTCCAAGACAACACCGCGTTCCTTGTCAATTTCCTCATCGGTCAACAAGGCATTATGGGCCCAATCTTCCAATATTTGAAATCCATTTTTCAACTTTTCACTGTCATCACTTGGCAACGACAGCATATAGACCGTTTCATCAAAACTTGTATAGGCATTTAAGTGGGCGCCGAACTTAACCCCAATGCTCTGCAGGTAATCAACAAGCTCGTTCTTCTTGAAATGTTTAAGTCCATTAAAATTCATATGCTCAACAAAGTGGGCAAGACCAAGTTGATCTTCGTTTTCCATCAAGGAACCTGCGTTTACAACCAATCGAAGCTCTACCTTGTTTTCAGGCTTTTCATTTTTTTTAATGTAATATTTGAGACCATTGGATAAGGTTCCAATTTTAACCTTCGGATCAGTTGGTAAGAGCTGGTCTTCTTGTTGATCGGCAAAAGGTTTTGGAACTCCTTCTTGACTTTGGATTGTTGAAATCACTAAAAAAAGTGATAGAATGAGAAGTGTTTTTTTCATGGTATGTGTTTATTTATATAAAGAGGTGTTTTAAAATCAATATTAGAACTCGTTTAAACATTTTAAATGTAGGAAAATATCTCTCGCTCGAAAGATGGCCTCAGGGTTTTATAAGTAATTTAACATCATATTATTCGAATAATGTTCAGAATTAATTTTATTGAAATTTTAATCCGAATTTTAAGGAAGGTTACAGTACCCTTTGGTGGTTTCAATTTTTTTAATTCCATTATTAATTCTTGTAATTGGCACGACGGATCCACAAAAGTTCTATTATTTCAATATAGAACCCTAATTCAACGGTATAGATGGCCTTTTTACCTCTCATATTTTGTTTATTCGCTCCTTCTAATATTAATCAGGTTTTTATACCTTACCACTATCAATTAAATTTGAATATACCATGGCAGCAATAAAAGACTTAGCAGATTATCACCAAGGGGTTTCCGATATCTTTAAACAACCCCAGTCTAAGGAAGAGTGGGACCAGTACCGATTGAGTGATGAGCAAGTGGCACATTTTCATGAATATGGCTATTTATCGGACATAAAACTTCTCGATGAAAATCAAATAGAGGTGCTTCGGGAGGAACTCAAGGCATTGAGAGATCCCAAACACCCGGCCCATCATCTTTTTTATGAATTCCATTCCAACCAATCTACCAATGACAATTCCGTTTTGTTTCATTCTTTGGGACACTGGCGTATTGGCCCCGGGTTTCATGATGTTTTATGGAATCCGGCTTTTGTTATGGCCGCACATCAGTTATTGGAAAATAAACCGGTTCGTTTTTGGCACGATCAATTATTTTGTAAACCTGCCAAACATGGAGGTGTGGTCGCTTGGCACCAAGATTACTCCTACTGGACCCGTACCGTGGCCATGCAACATTTGACCTGTTGGACGGGATTGGATGAGGCCACAACCGATAACGGGTGTTTGCAATACATACCAAAAAGCCATAAATGGGGTCTGTTGGATGCCCCTGAGATTGCAGGAGACATGAACGGACTTATGCAATACCTTACAGAGGAACAAAAGGCGGAATTTAAACCCGTGGCCATTGAATTGAAAAAAGGCCATGGTGCTTTTCACCATCCTTTAATGGTCCATGGCTCCTATGAAAATAAATCGGAAATCAGCAGAAGGGCCTTTGTGCTTAATGTTTTTGCCGATGGAACCGTAAGTAATACGGATGATGAACTTTTAAAAGGGGTTCCCCCAATACCCAAAGGGAATAAAATGGATGGGAAATTTTTCCCGTTATTGTTTGAAAACTAAGCTGTCCAATTTAGATGATACACGGAAAAGCTGCTGTGGCCGACGGAAAGGGAAACTTTTCCATACAAGAGATACAAATTGGGGATCCCGATGCTGATGAAGTTTTGGTCAAGATCATGGCCAGTGGTGTTTGCCATACCGACTTTGATTCGTATCGCGTTTGGACCAAGGAATTTATCATGGGCCATGAAGGTGCCGGGATTGTCCAAAAAGTGGGTGCTAAAGTCTCAGGTGTCGTCCCTGGGGACACCGTTATCCTCAATTGGGCCATTCCCTGTAAAAACTGCTTTCAATGTGAAAATGGAAATTTTAGCATTTGTGAGAACAACTCCCCCGTTACCAGTACAAATCAAGATATGCCAGGGCATGCTGCCAGCGGAAGTACGTTATACCAAGGTAAACCTATTGAGCGTTCCTTTAATTTGGGCACCATGTCTACCCATACCATCGTCAAAGAAGCTGCTGTGGTGAAGTTTGACCAAGATATTCCTTTTTCGTCGGCCTGTATTATAGGTTGTGGGGTAATGACCGGGTATGGATCGGTCATCAATGCCGCAAAAGTACAAGAAGGCAGTAGTGTTGTGGTTTTGGGAACTGGTGGCGTTGGCCTTAATGTCATACAAGGAGCTAAGGTCGCCAATGCTGGTAAAATCATTGCTGTGGACGTTTCCAAGAACCGACTGGAACTTAGCAAACAATTCGGGAGCACCCATCAAATATTGGCGGATAAAGACGATAAAGGCCTATTAAAAGCGGCAGAACAGGTCAGGGCCTTGACCCATGAAAGAGGTGCTGATTATGCCTTTGAATGTACGGGCGTTCCTGCCCTAGGGGCTGCCCCCTTGGCCATGGTCCGCAATGCTGGCACCGCAGTCCAGGTAAGTGGTATTGAACAGGATATTAGCTTTGATATGAACTTGTTCGAGTGGGATAAAATTTATATTAATCCATTGTATGGTAAATGCAATCCCGAAATTGATTTCCCCAATATCTTGGCCCACTACCAAAACAAGGAACTATTGCTCGACGAG
>JAGLKG010000200.1 GCA_023141835.1 Maribacter sp.
ACATGATAACATCACTTTCTACATAAACCCCAAATGAGTAAAAAACACTGGGATTCTTACTTCTATACCCTCCGTTCAAAATTTCTAATTGTAAAGTACTGCTAAATTCATCCCTATAAGACATACCTTGTATGACCTTATCTCTTACCTTATCATTAAAATCCACGCCGTCATTGGCAAAAAGATCATTTACCGAAAGTCCATTTGAACCAGCTTGGATAGACAATCCTGATAAAGTTGGTATTCCACTATACCATTTAAAATCTGTCTCCATTCCAGGGTTTAACAACAAAGCCTGGGGGATTTCGGTAAAATCATACATCAATTGTTTGTTTTGGGCACGGGCCAAGAGACCTGTCCATACTATGGCTACACATAAAATCTGTCTTGCCATCATTTTAAGCGAACCATAAATTTACCTGTGCTCTTTAAGGAGATCAATGCATTGGATTGTGAAGATGTACTTGTATTATCCCCCAAATTAATAGCGGTTAGAGTTATGCTCGATGTATTCCTTATAATGTCTATGCTCTTTCCCGTAGGACCATAGGCAGTTTCTCGCTGTAAAATTGCTGTCGGTTCCGGGTCTATTTGAAACATTTCTGTATCCAAAACAACACCAGCCTCATCTAAAAACTCAACAATGATTTCAAGTGGTTTACTCGTTGTGTTTTCTATTTGATAAATCAATACCCCTTCCAAAACCCGTTCCGAAAAAATATCCTCGGCAAATGCATCAAAATTGAAGTTTTGGGAATAGGTATTCAACCCTGATATTAGATTTATTGTCCTTTCCGGAACTTCTAAAAATAGAATGCTTGCTTCAAACGTAGGGGTAATGTTTAAGTCATCATATTGATCGAAATCCTGTTCTTCCATACAGGAAAGCATCAATAGTAAGGAGCATACAAACCAGAAGTATGTTCTTATCTTTTTCATTTCGCGCAACCTTACAACTGCCATTTTATTACAAGGCAGCTAATAATATCATACAATGTATAACTCTACAAAAAGGTTTTTATTTCACTTAAATCGTGAATCATGTCGCAAATTCCGTGATGTGGGTCATCGTGCACATTAAAATGCAATGTATGTAGGCCAACCGCCTTGGCTCCTAGGATATCCGCTTCCAGACTATCTCCAATCATAATAGAATTCTCCGGAATTGTATTGGCACTATTTAAGGCGAGTTCAAAAATAATCGGGTTTGGTTTTTTAACCCCTGCCATTTCTGAATTAATGATTTGATCAAAAAAATCTCGAATATTCGAATTGACCATTTTCTTTTCCTGAATTTCCTGAAAACCATTGGTAATAATATGTAGATTGTATTTTGGTTTTAGATATTCCAAAATCTCAATGGTATTAGGGAACAGGTGGTTATAGGAAGATAGATACTTAATATAGTCCACAGCTAGTTGATTTATTATGTCATCTGACACGCTATACCGTAACTCATCAAAAACAGTTTTTAAGCGTTGGTACCTCAATTCTGATTTTGTAATTCTTTCTTCCCTGTAAAGTTTCCAAAAGGCCAGATTTATGGGTATATAAACTTCCAAAAAATCAGAAAGCCCAACATTTATATTTCGTTCTTTCAAAATTTTCTGAAACGTAAGTGCCGAATTCTTCTCAAAATCCCAAAGGGTATGATCCAAATCAAAGAATACATCCGATATCACGCCTCTAAACATAGTAATTCTTTGTTACTGAGGTATAGAGGTCTTTCCAATCTATTTTATGTTCTGTGCCCAATAATTCATTGGAAAATACCGTAATCATATTCCCTTCGACTTTTTTAACCTCTTCATAAAGTGAATTCAACTTTTCCAAAATAGCTGCTTTGTCCTTTTCTTCATGTAATGCGTAATCATGTGCTGCAAAGGAATGTATCCAAATAGGTTGTTGAGCTTCCATATTAAGGTCATACAGGCAAAAAGGAAACGAAGTCCCAGCCCTAAATCCGATTTTATGTGTAAAACCCATGGTATAATCATCTGTAAATTCCGCATCGACCAAATTCCTGTATGTTTGCGGTACATCTACCCTGTTATATCTCATCCTGCTTGAATCAACAGATTTGTTTATGACGCTCGTCAAATTTTTCTTTTCTTTCTTCAAAAGCTCAGAATCATTAAAAGAACTATAAGATGCAGCCAATGAAACGGTACAATAATCGGCTATGGATTTAATCAAATACCTGAAACTATTGCTGTTCGGTGATACATTCTTATCATATGTAGAATATGAGGCAAATTGAAAAAAGAACATACAGTTTATCCCAAGCTTCTTTTTAATATCAATTAAAAAGGAATAATTATTATAAGGATCTCTTTTGGGATCAAACCAAACCACAACTCTTTTTGCCAAGCGATTAAGTCTGAAATTCACTAGGTCAAGCAAAAACCCCGCGAAGCTCCTTGTGAGTCCACGATGGGCATAGCAATGCGAAGTGGTAACGTCGATCACAGATGTATATTTATATGTATTTTGCTTGAATTCCATCTCTGGAAAACGCTCCCTTAATTTATCCAATAATCTATTGGCCCAAATATCGACAACAGGAAGATGCAAAAAATCATTTTGATAGGCGATGCTATCCTTTGGGGAAAACCTTCCATGTATATCCTTTACATGAGGTAAATATTCTTCATAACGTGTCAGTAAATAAAAACTGGCCGAAAAAATATCGAAGGGAATGGTACTATTCATCCCTGTGGCAAAAAAACAGGGAACCCCGTCCCAATCCCCTATTTGTATGGAGATATCATTAATTCCCTGCTCAAAAAGCAAATCATTGCTTCGAATAAAAAATTCGTTTTGTAATGGTTGTTTAGTATAGGTTATCTTGGCGCCTGAGTGTTTTATAAAATCCTCTACCTTAGTTGTAAAGATAATTTCAATGCCCAAAATCCTAGTGAATATCTGACGCATAATATAACTGAACCTAGGTGTTATTTTATGTGTATATATTAGTAACATTCGTTCTTTTTACTAAGTATTAGAGTAGAGTTTCATCGGCAAAACTAAAGTATTCCTTCTGGGTAATAATCAAATGATCCAAAACTTTTATGTCCAACGCTGCCGAAGCCCTTTTTAGCTTTTGGGTGATTTGTTTGTCCGCTTCGCTGGGAAACAAAGTTCCCGAAGGATGGTTGTGTGCCAAAATCAGTGCAACAGCTCCCAATTCCAAGGCCTGTTTCATAACCAAACG
>JAGLKG010000201.1 GCA_023141835.1 Maribacter sp.
CGAAATGACCAATATCCAAAAAACAGAATATTTGTAATTACCAAATATGGCACTATCAAACTTAAGAATGATAAAAATGAAAACAACTTCCAGGTAATAAAAGGGGCCAAACACGCAAGTAGCAGTGCAGAAGCAAAGACGACATTTAAAATATAAACCAGCCTACCGAATAAACCCAGTTTTAGTTTCCCCATCCAATTAATTATCTTTACCTGCTTTGAATAAAAAATCTTTCTCTTCTTTTGAAAGACTTTCATAACCGGACTTGCTTATCTTATCAAGAATGGTATCAATTTTACGCTGATGGCTTTCTTTTTTATAATCGACCTTCGAATTTGTCGTCCTTTTCTTTTTACGATACACTGTTTTCAAAGGAGCCTTTTTCTCTGTATGCATAAAAAGATTGGCAATGCCGTCCATAAGTCTTGAAAAACCCTCTCCAATATCCTTTCCCTTGAATAATTGTCGTGCGTATACATACCCCAACAGTGCTCCACCCAAATGGGCCAATTGCCCCCCTGCATTTATTCCGTATGGAATCTGAATCAAATCTGACAAGACAATAAAGGCACCGATATACCAAAGTTTTATATTGAAAAATAGTAAGCGAACCTCTTGATTGGGTATATAGGCACAAATAAAAATCAATATGGCCCTTACCCCTGCCGATGCGCCTATTAATACAGCATTTACCTCAAAGAAAGCAGGGAATATATTGTAGCTGACCATAAAAAAGAGCCCCCCAAAAATAACCCCAAGGAAGTAGACATTCAAGAATCGTTTGCCATCAAAAAGATTAAGAAATATACGCCCCACAAAATACAGCCACAGCATATTCCAAAATACATGACTCAATCCCCCATGGAAAAAAGAATAGGAAAGGATAGACCAAGGTTGTGTCAAAAAGTCGAAAAAATCTTTAGGAAGCTGAAACCACTGTACAATGATGTCCTCATCTGTACGTAACAGAAAAGTCAATAATCCGTTGACTATAAAAATCAAGACGTTGATGGCGATAAGCTTCTCCGCCACATTCAATCTTGCATACTGATATTTCAAATTTCCTGTTGCCATACTCAATCCCAACGTTTATTGTTGAATTGGTTTTTTTTCCAATACCACATCATAATAAATCCGGCCACTGCTCCTCCAACGTGAGCAAAATGGGCAATTCCCTGTCCAAAAATTCCATAACCGGTTACCCCTGAAAATAAATCCAATGCAATTAAAACCGGAATAAATATTTTTGCTTTTATAGGAATAGGTAAAAATATCAAGAAAAGTTCGCTATTGGGGTATGACATTCCGAATGCCACCAATATACCGTAGATGGCACCTGAAGCGCCAACCGCAGGTGTATTATAGGCACTTAAAAAATTATCTATGGTGTTTTTAGGTACTATATCATACCATCCGGGACTATATTGCCCACTGGAAATAATTTCCATAATCCCATTTTTGGTCATACCAGAATTGACTAAGGCATTGATTCCTTCATTAAAATAATAATAATTAACACCTGAATGAATCACTGCAGCACCTAAGCCAGCCGAAAAATAAAAGAACAAGAATTTATTCTTTCCCCACATTCGTTCAAGGGGCGTACCAAAGGCCCAAAGTGCGTACATATTAAAGGCGATGTGACCCAATCCTCCGTGCATGAACATATGCGAAACCATTTGCCAGAAACCAAAATTTTCGTTCTTTGGAAACCATAATGAGAACCATTCATACATCTGATCGCCATAAAGGCCAGTAGCAATAAAGAATAGGATATTAATTATCAGTAAATGTTTTATTGTTTTAGTTAATCTCCCCATTTAAATAAATTTTTTATCAATATCATTTTCACTTATGGTAATATAAATTGGCTTGCTAAACGGGCTCACCATAGATTCCTTACAGGCAAATAAATCATTGACCAAAGCCAATTGCGAGGCATTGTTCAATACTTCTCCCGTTTTTACCGCTAGGGTCTTCGCCAAGGTCTTTGCCAATATATCTGTTTGGGAAAAACTATCTTCAATCGTTTCCAACTGAAAATCAGATATTAACTGGTCTAAAATCAGGGCCACTTCACTCTCTGTGACCATCATGGGCACTCCCGTAATTTTCACTTCTTCAATACCAACTTCAGAAAAAACAAAACCAATGGTCCCCAGACTTTCCTTAATTTCTGTAAGCACTCCAATTTCCGTCTTTGAAAAGGGCAATGTTATAGGAAACAATAATTGCTGGCTAATAGCTTCATTTATGGTAATATTCCTTAAAAACTGCTCATAGAGTACCCTCTGGTGGGCCCTACTTTGGTCAATCACCACCATTCCTGATTTTATAGTGGTAACTATATACTTGCGCCGCAACTGAAAGGTGGTTGCCAAGGTTTCCGTAGGGTCTTGCTGTCCTTCAAAAATGGAACCTGTTATAGTATCCGATTCAATTTGCATGCTGCTAAAACCTTCATCGTTCCCAACTTTTGAATCCAATCCAACATACAGATTCTCCCAACCTTCTGTACTTTGTTTTTTTAAGACAGGGATTCCCACATGTTTTTGGGAAACTTCCTGAAATGGGTTAAACTCCTTATCAACGGTTACTTTTGGTTGTAAAATACTTTTGTTCTTATAATCATAAGGGGTCTCTAGATTCTGGTTCTGTTCAAAATCCAAAGCAGGCACCACATTAAACTGACCTAGACTATGCTTGACCGTAGACCTAAGAATGGCATAAAGCGTATGTTCGTCATCAAACTTCACCTCTGTTTTTGTGGGATGGATATTGATATCTATAGAACTGGGATCAACCTCTAAATACAAAAAGTATCCCGGATATGAATCTGGTTTTACCAAACCCTCAAAAGCCGATGTAATGGCATGGTGCAAATATGGACTTTTGATAAATCGATCATTTACAAAGAAAAATTGTTCGCCCCTACTCTTTTTGGCAAATTCTGGCTTATTGATGTAACCAGAGATTTTCACAACCTGTGTGTCCTCTGCCACGGGAACCAATTTTTCGTTGGTCCTATTACCAAAAATATGGACTATACGTTGTCGTCGATTCGTCTGAGGCAAGTTGAACAACTCGCTCCCATTATTGTAAAAATTAAAGGCTATGCCAGGATGGGCCAATGCTACCCGATGAAACTCATCTGTAATATGTCTCAGTTCAACTTGATTTGACTTTAAGAAATTGCGTCTGGCCGGAATATTAAAAAAAAGATTCTTGACTGACAAGGAAGTTCCCTTTGGGGCAACACATATCTCTTGATGAATAACTTCACTACCCTCAATTTTCAAATGGGTAGCCATCTCTTCCTGCTCGGGCTTTGTTTGCATCTCTACATGTGCGATGGCCGCGATGGAAGCCAACGCTTCCCCTCGAAACCCTTTCGTACTCAGATTGAAGAGGTCTTCGGCCTTTTGGATTTTTGAAGTGGCATGGCGCTCAAAACTCAAACGGGCATCCGTCGCACTCATCCCAATACCGTCATCAACAATTTGGACAAGGCTTTTACCACCATCCTTAATGATAAGTTTAATGCATTTCGCCTTGGCATCAATTGCATTTTCGAGCAGTTCCTTGACCACAGAAGCGGGTCTTTGCACTACCTCACCCGCAGCAATTTGATTGGCAACATGGTCTGGCAAAAGTTTTATGATATCTGCCATTACTGATTCATGAATATAGAGAGGTCAAAATCGATAATATATAGAAATATGAGAATAAGGATAATCAAAATAATGATCATGCGTCTTTTTAAATTTCGATCACCTTCGGTCTTGATATCATCCATAGCAGAATTCAATTTACCTTTTATTCCCCTCGGGTTGTCAATGGTAGTACGGAATTTATCGAATTTCGATTCCATTTTATAAGGGTTGCCTTTCCCTTTATCATCATAGAAACGGGGCTTATATTCGAACTTTTTGTTCTTGCCTATTCTCGTAATTTTTCTCAACATACCCATTAATCTCAAAGTTACTTAAAATCGAAAAATATGTCGTAAAGCTATTGCCAAAAATTGTTAACAGATATTAAAAAATAGAACTTTTAAGGGATAATCATTAAAGGTATACTAGGGAACAAGAGCTTTATCTTCCCAAAATGGCCATTTTTATAGCAGCTATCGCAGCTTCGGTCCCTTTGTTGCCGTGAATCCCCCCACTTCGTTCCCGGGCCTGTTGCAAGGTATTGTCGGTAAGTACACAAAAGATAACCGGGGTATCATATATAACGTTCAAATCCTTAATGCCCTGGGCAGTAGCACTGCAGACAAAATCAAAATGTTTGGTTTCTCCCTGAATAACGCTTCCAATAGCTATAACAGCATCAAGCTTTTGTGTAGTCAGCATTTTTTTTGCCCCAAAGGTAAGTTCAAAACTTCCAGGAACATCCCATCGAATAATTTGGTCCTTTTGTGCACCACAATCCAATAATGCTTTCAAAGCACCTTTGTAAAGTCCTTCG
>JAGLKG010000202.1 GCA_023141835.1 Maribacter sp.
TTACGGGAATGTCCGTTTTATGATATTCGACTTGTAAATATTCTGCAACATGGCTCCGTGTAGTATGGTACCGCTTATAAGTAGCCAAGGCAAACTCAATCCCGATCAATTTTTCCATTTGTCGATTGTGCTCGTCAAAAAGCTCAAGCAACATTTTTAGTTTTTCCCCTTTCCCCGAATACAAATTTTTCATGTCCGAAGAAGTGAATGGTTTATCGTCCTCAATCAGTTGCCGATGGATTTTGTTGACCTTGCTTCGAACGGTGTCTAAAAATTGATTCAATTGCGTGGCTTCTAGGTTCGTTCCCCGCATTCTTCCCGTCCGAGCATTCCATTTTTCAGGGTCAACCTTATGGGAAATGCTCAATTCGCTTCGTCGGCCATTTACTGTTAAACGTAAGTATATGGGTACTTTCACGTCTTTTTCGAAGTGCTTTCCTTTTAGATAAAATAGCTGAGAGAATGAATGATTCATTTTGGGTATCTTTATTAACAGAAATAAAGGTACAAAAAAGAAAAATATCATTTTTATAATTAACATATTATCAGTTAATTACAAGGAAATCGGTGAGTGTTTTACAGTAAAAAAAATGCTCACCGAATAGGTGACTTTTTAGATAGTAATATTTGATATTAATTGAAACCAAATAAAATGAAAAACCCTGTAAATCATACGTTTACAGGGTTTATAGTTTGAAATGATACCATTTCAGTGGAGCCGGAGGGAGTCGAACCCTCGTCCAAACAAGCAACGTCAATGCTTTCTACATACTTAGTTTCCGATTAATTTTCGATGTATGCCTGACCGGAAACGGCCTAACATACACTTATCTTCTTAAGGTTTTGGTGCTACTATCAAAGCGTTAGTAGCCTTATATCGACATTTATGGTGCTCCGATTTGAATCGCCGTCGACAGAGGCTATTCAGGAACATCTCGCTTCCCTACCTAGTAGGGACGAGGCTAAATCCTACTATAATTCAGATTAAGCGGCAAGAGCGTAATTATTATCGCCAATTAAAAGTGTGGAAAATGAGATTTACGAGCTGTATCCCAGCGCTCGGCATGCTTACATCGCCATTGGTCTCGCTGTCAAAACCAGTCGGCCCCATATTTTCAAAGAACATCTTATCAAAAGGATTGCGAAGTTAACAAAAAGTTTGTCCACTGTTACAATTCCGCTTATTTTAGAACAAAATTTATACCAAATATCATTTATGAGATTCGGAATCATACGAGAACGTAAAAACCCGCCAGATCGGCGTGTGGTATTGTCCCCAGAAGCCTGCCAAAAAGTACAAACTGCCCATAGTGGAGCGGAAATTAATGTTGAACCCTCGCCCATACGGGTTTTTACAGATGCCGAGTACGCCGAAGCCGGTATCGAGGTTGCTGCTAAGATGGCGGAATGTGATGTGTTGTTGGGCGTAAAGGAAGTCCCTTTAGAAGCCTTGATTCCCAATAAAAAATATTTTTTCTTTTCCCATACCATTAAAAAACAGCCCTATAACCGCAAGTTGCT
>JAGLKG010000203.1 GCA_023141835.1 Maribacter sp.
AAGAGAAACCAGAGAAAATTGCAAGAGTGATGAGAGAGGTGATAAGACTAACGGAAAAAGGCGTTCTAAAACCGCATGTGGGAGGGGAATATTCAATAGACCAATTGGCTGAAGCACATCAGTTTTTGGAATCTAGGAAATCGATGGGGAAAATTGTAATAAAATGGTAATCAAATACACTATTTATGAAATCTGAACAGTTGAAAACTAAAGTTGCACTAGTAAGCGGTTCCAGTATGGGAATTGGCAAGGCCATTGCGATGGAATTGGTGTTCCAAGGAGCCTAGGTCGTATTAAATGACAGGAATCCGGAAAAATTACACAACACAGAAACTGAATTAAGGGGAAGGGGGTATAAGGTTACCCCCTTTATTGCTGATATCCGACATCCCAGCAAATGTGAATATCTAATCAATGAAACAGTAAAACCTATTGACAATTGGATATTTTAATCTATAATGCTGGAGTTAGTTGTAGAGGTTCTGTAGAACATATGGCATATCCAATTTTAAGATATTGGTGGAGACCAACTATACAGGAGCTGCCTATTTGCCCAAAAGCCCATCTATGGTAAAACTCAATAAGGGAATGCTAATATCCGATTCCATTTTAGTGACTAAGTCCCCATGAAAGAGCTTACTAAAAATACCTTGGTCACCTCGTTCCAACATAGCCAGAACATCAGCTTCGGTATCCTTTAAAAATGTTTTTAATCCGATTAAAATAGTATCGGAATATATAAGATTGAATTCTATCTTATTGTATTCCACCTTTTGCTTCAACATTTCTTTGAACCATACCATTTGTTGGTCCCCGGAATATTCCTTTTCTGTAATAATATGGACCACTTTGATTGTGGCTCTGAAAGGCTTTGCAATTGTTACCATTTTTCTAATGGCAAAAATATCAGCCTGCTCAAAGTCGCTGGCATAGACCATTGTACCAAATTTGGGTGCAACGGATTTTTCAGGTACAGTCAGGACGGTGCAAGGTGCTTTGCGTATCAATGCTTTTGCAGTGCTTCCTAAAATGAATTCCCTCACTGCACTGGCTCCTTTTGTACCTACCACTACTAAATCGGCATTGTATTTTATGGCCTTTCCCACAATACCCTCAGTAACGGAGCCATCTTCATCAACCACAATCTTAATATCGGTTCCATGCAGTTTATCCCCTAAATGGTCACTACAAAAATTTTCCAGCTTGACCCTATGATCCACAAACAGCTTTTTTTCCTTTCGGATATATGAAATAGAAGCTGGACTCACCAAGGATATGGGAATATCAAAAACGTGCATCACGATTAATTGGGCCTTCAACTTTTCGCCAATTGAATGTGCGAAATGTAATGCGGTAACGGAGTTTTGGGAATAATCAGTGGCATATAATATAGTCTTCATGTTCTCTTATTTTAAATGGATTGGATGAAGTTAGAAAACTGATTCCAAGCAAAAAATGATATTGGTCAACCTCCCCTAAATTTGGGAATATGATTTTGGTCATTTTTTTTGGCACAGTGGTACTGTAGCTTTATGAGATTAATCCATAGAACAGAAAATCATGAACGAATATAGAAGCAAGCCCAAAGGAAAATATATTCAAGAGGCCTACTGGCAAGAGCTTTATGTACTTGCCGAACATTGGAAGTCGGACCTCCAATTTTATAGGGATGACCTGCGCTTTTTGCACCATCTTATTGAGAAATATTTTATGTGGATAACCAAGTCGGAAAATTTGGACTTGGTCAAGGAAATCATGTTGGATTTATTTGATGTGACAACAAAATGTAAAGACTTGTTGGAAAAAGTTGGCAAACATCTTATTCAGGTCGGGCATCTTGTCGAAAATCCAAACGAAGCGGATACTGGAATATTTAAAATGGAACATAAACATTTGGAAGATGAGATAGCTCATTTAATAGAATCCTTCAGAGAAAATCGCAGGGAGGTCTTTGCCATTACAGAATATGTAATAGATAGTGAAGATCTTGCCAATATTCTGAAGTCCTAAAACTTTGTGTCATGAATAACTTGCGGCAGGTGTTGACAGAAATAATGCAACTAACCAATACGATTGAAACAAATTACCCAGAACGCTATCAATTTTTGGATGAGAATCCTATGATTATTCCAAAGGAAAATCATCCTGATATGGATGCAGAGGTTATGCAGGAATTTTTGGAGAATTTAAAACAATTGCTAAAACATCATTTGGAAACGCATAAAAAATAAACATATTGCCATGAAACGTTTGAAAAAAATATGGTTGATATTGCTATCCACTATGACACTGTTCTTCGTTTTCGTGATATGGTACAGCTATATATATTCTATGGATAAGGCCAAACCGTTTCAGCTAAAATTTCCCAATCTAGATTCCAAACTCCTAATTGCCACACAAGGAAGCGATTTTAAAAACACGCTTACCAATGGAATTGTGGATTACTTTAAATCGGATTCCATTTTTATAAAGGTCATTGATGTATCTTCTTTGGACGAAGTGAACCCTGTGTATTATGATGCCATCACCGTGATTCATACTTGGGAGAACTGGAAACCTCCATCTGCCGTAAAAATGTTCCTGGAAAGAACATCAAAATACAAGGACCAAATTATAGTATTGACCACTTCCGGTGAGGGAACCTATAAAATAGAGGAGGTCGACGCCATTACGGGAGAATCCATATGGGACGACGTTCCTCTTTTAGTGGATAAAATCATAGAAAAATTGGACCCAATACTTAAACTTAATACTGTGAGGTAATGGGATTGATTATTAATACACCAATCATAATACAGACTTATGTTGACATTCAAGAATTTTAATATCGCCGACTGGTTTTCGTTTTATCGCATTGCAGCACTGCCCCTGCTTTTGAGTTTGATATGGTTTGTTGAACGTGAGCTGTTTACCTGGTTTTTACTTATTAGTTATAGTACTGATGCCATTGACGGACTTTTGGCTAGAAAACTTAAAATAACCAGCGCCAGAGGTTCTCAATTGGATTCTCTAGGTGATCAAATAACACTTGTAGTTGGTTTGATCGGTCTGTTGGTTTTTGAAAATGATTTTATTGTAGAGAACTATATTTTAATACTGATTGCGTTTGTTCCCTATCTCGTGCAAATGTTCCTTGCATATAGAAAATACGGTAAAGCCACTGCTTTTCATACCTATTTGGCCAAATTATCTGCCATCGTGCAAGGTGTATTTATATTGTGGTTATTGTTTTTTGGTCCCGTTTATTGGTTGTTTTATGCGATGATTGCATTGGGGCTGCTGGAAACAATGGAGGAAATCACCCTTATCTTTATGTACGATAAATGGGTCAAAGATGTAAAGGGTATCTATTGGGCGCTAAAGGACGTCAAAAGACTAAAAAACACTGATACTATAAAGTAATAAAACAATATTATGCGTTCCTATTCATTTTTTGTAATTATTCTTTTGTGTTTAGTACTATTACTTGTTGATACATTAGCCTTTTACTGGTTGCGATCCATTACGAAATCCATTTCTCTCCCTTTTGTAAAAAACAGCATTTATAGTGCCTTTTGGTTTTTTACCATCGGGCTTATCATGTCAATTTTAATATTAAAAGTTAAACTGCAGGCTATTGCTCCTTCACGGAGACAACGACTAATATCTTCGTTATATGGTCTAACCGTATCCTCTTTTGTCCCTAAACTGATTTTTGTAATTGTTATTACCGTGCTTTATTTTACAAACTATGTATTTTCTGAAGAGGCGTCTTTAATTGTAATTCCCGTCATTGGTGTTTTTTCAGGGTTTTTACCTTTTTTCGTTATTCTTTACGCAATTTTTAAAGCGCTGTACCGATTTAAAACCCACCATATTAAGGTGAAATTGGATGAACTACCAACTAGTTTTGAAGGATTGCGAATTGTCCAGATATCCGATCTCCATTTGGGTAGTTTTAATTATAGGTACCACATTTTAGATCGAGCAATTAATACAATCAATCATCTAAAGCCAGATTTTATATTTTTTACGGGTGATTTGGTAAATAACTATGCATGGGAATTAAGAGGTTGGGAAATTGTGCTAAAAAAAATGTCTGCAAAGAATGGGAAATATTCGGTTCTAGGAAACCACGATTATGGGGATTATGGTCAATGGGAATCGTCAGAGGAAAAACAAGTTAATTTTGAATCCATCAAAGATTTTTATAAGAAAATCGGTTTTAAACTGTTACTAAATGAAGCAGAGCGTATTGAAAATAACGGTGAAAGGATCGCGATCGTTGGTACGGAAAATTGGGGGAATCCGCCATTTAAGCAATATGGCGATTTACAAAAATCTTTAAAAAATGTAAAAGACATTCCGTTTAAAATTTTACTATCCCATGATCCTACGCATTGGCGTGAAGAAGTAGTACAAAACACAAATATTGCGCTCACACTTTCAGGACACACGCATGGCATGCAGGCGGGAATTAATCTTAAAAATAGAAAATGGAGTCCTATTAAATATAAATACACACATTGGGCAGGATTGTATAACTATCGTAATCAATACCTGCATGTAAACCGAGGTTTAGGTTGGGTAGGATTTCCGGGTAGATTGGGAATGCGCCCCGAAATCACCTTTATAGAGCTTGTAAAGCAGTAGTATAAACCCATTCAATGATTTTTTAGATAGTCTACATCGGAGTATGGCCAACAATAAAATATTCAATAATAAAATGGTCTCTTTGGTCAAAGTCGCCGAGGAAACCAACCAGACCGAATATATCTTTGAACGGCTTAATCAGCAGTATGAGATTGAAGTACAACAAAAATCAAAATTACTTTCAACGTTAATGGAACCTTTGATCATTATCATTATTGGAATCTTTGTTGGGGTAATTCTAGTTTCCATATACCTGCCCATGTTTAAGTTGGGCAATGTGGTGGGTTATGATTCAATTCTAAAATTTTGGAATTTTAATAGGATAAATGGCAATTTGCTTGATAATGATGCAAAAAAGTGAAGCCAGGGTGATTCCTAGCCCTATTGATTGTCTCAAAGTAAAGCATGAGTTCGTCCTGTCTATCAGTATCAATAGTAGTGTAGTAAGGAAATAACTTATATAGGGTAACATGGTCAAAGGTGAGCAGCTTTTCAAAAGAATACCCACAGCCCTTTATAAGCTTCATGTAATTATTGACCGTATTGCGGGAGATGTCCAAAGTAGCACCTATAGCACGATTGCTAAATCCATCTTTGTGTAATGTGATAATTTGTTTTAAATCCATTGGGTCAAGTGTATTGGCCATGTTGCTTTTTAAACAACAATGTAGTTGAACCTGATCTTTTAAAGTGGCACAAATCAAACCGAAATAACCAGTAGGTTGTTTTTTATACTCGTACAAGTTTTAATAAAGGTTCAAAAGAATAAAGTGCAGGTCTCCTTCCTGATGACTCTTCAATTGTTTCTATTAAGTTTTTTTCTAATAGAATTCGAGTAAACCTGGCAGCCGTTGGAGTAGGTATTCCGCTATTTGAAGTAAACCTATTGTTTCGAAAAATCGGATTTGTAAAAATGTAATCCAATGCGTTAACACTCCATTTTGAAGAAAGAGTATCTGAAAATACTTGTTTCATTTCCTCATAGAGAATTTTAATGTTTTCTGCTATTTGTAAATTTCTTATAGCTTGTTCTTCAATCGCATTCAGAAAAAATACACACCAACTCTCCCAGTCATTATTTTCTGATACTTTTCTCATAGTATCAATATACAAGTTTTTATTTTCTTCTAAATATCCACTGATATAAAAATGGGGTTCTGAAATTGTTCCAGAAGACCAAAGCAATAGAGTAATAAGCATTCGTCCTATTCTACCATTACCATCCTGAAAAGGATGTAAAGCTTCAAATTCCAAGTGCATTAATGCTGTTTTCACCAAAATAGGATGTGTACTATTATTAATGTACTCGAAAAGCTGTTCTAGTCCATCATTTAGCTTTTCTGGGCTTACAGGAATAAACAGGATATTCTGTTTCGTTTTATCAACCAAATAATTTTGTTCGAATTTGTAATTTCCTGGTGATTTAGTTGCTCCTCTACCAAAAGATAGGAGTTGTTGATGAAGTGTTTTAATCAGATACTGAGATATGGGGTAACCATCTATCATAGCTCTTTGAGCATTTTTTAAAGCTCGTTGGTATAATATTGTCTCAAAAACTTCTGATCGAACATTTTTTGCCTCTTCTGAATCATTATTACTATCAGCTTCAAACTTTAAGATTTCATCCATTGTACTTATTGTACCTTCCATTCTAGATGATATTACCGCTTCCTGATTTCTTAAAGGGGCGAGTAGTATCTCACTATTATACATGTTTTTAAGCATTTGGTCATAACGTGCTAGTGAATCGGTTGCTTTTATTAAAGGATCTACAAATTTCCCATAATCTAAGTTTGTAGGAGGAAATTTATTGTAGTGGTATTTCACTGCGTTATCAAAATTCATATTCAATATTATTTTGACGCAAATATAATCAATAATACGTACATCAAACTGCTTAGATGTTTGAAATATGCAATATGTGATACTCAAAATGGCTTGATATCAATATATTTAGGTCAACGTATTTTGATAATCATATTTCCTTCATTATGATATACAAGAGGGTTTGATGTTAATGAATTCATGTCAAAATAATTTGACAATCAATTTTCTTAAATGATGATGGTCTAAAAAAAAGGACTAAACGGTTTAAATTCTAATAACCTACAACGTGAACATACGCGACGGCTGACCGAATGGGAAGCTGCCCGCCGGATGCATTGTGTGTGCCCAGCATGGGCATCTTTTTGATTATTGAAAGATAATCAAATTCATCTAGAGGGTGCAAGTCCCTTATGGGTAGGGGTAGCCTTGAACCATTAGTAAGTCGCAAGGTTTTCAGTTGTGAGACTGGAACTGAAGGAAGTGAGACTACAAAGCTTGGTACTGACCCTTCGGCCGGGCTCAGGACAGGCTAAACAGGAACCGTATACGAGGCATATTTGGACTTGCAATAAAAAAGTGTACAATTAGATAAGAATCATGCGGCTACTTTTTGATTAAATATTTCCATTTCAAATTTTTTGCTGTTTGCACTTAAAGTTGACTGGCTGAGAACCAAACTCAAATCAAATCTTCGGAAGATTTAATTTGTCGCTTTTTATTGTCGTTTGTGTGAATATTTCTATTTACCTTTATTT
>JAGLKG010000204.1 GCA_023141835.1 Maribacter sp.
AATTGACTGAAAACAAGCTAAAATCGCACGTATTAACAATACTGCTTACGGCGAGCACATTTTGTTTCGCACAAAATACTAAGGTTTCGACAGACTGGTTATTGAATACTAATGGTTTTACCGCAGAAGTGATTGAAAAAGGAAAAAACATCGTTTTAGACAATGGCCTTGTACATCGTACCATTCGAATTGCCCCAAACGCGGCGACGGTCGAATTCAAGAATATCACAACAGGAGAGTCCATGTTACGCAGCATAAAACCTGAGGCCGAAGTTTCAATCAACGGAAAGGCATATGCTGTGGGAGGATTGCTTGGTCTTAAAGAACATGGATATCTGTTGGAGGAATGGATTGATGATTTAACTGCTGACCCCAATGCCTTTCAATATGTAAAACACCAGATATCCGAAATTAAATCCAAATTGAATTGGAATACTAAAAAGCGGTATCACACAGCAAAAAACACGGCTCCAAAAGGAAAGGAATTGGTACTTCAATTTGAGCATTCAGCAGAGGAATTACAAGGTGTTTTAGTAAAGGTTCATTATGAAATCTACGATGGGATTCCGTTGGTGTCGAAATGGATATCCATTGAAAACAATTCAAACGCAAAATTTGAAATTACAGGGTTCAAAAGTGAGATATTGGCGTTTCCTGAGTTAGAGAACTTTGTTGAACCTGCTAAAAGATGGCGGCGGCCCAATATGCACGTTGAAAGTGATTATTCATTTGGAGGCTTTAGCTCAGAGGAGTCCGAAACCTCTATATTTTGGGAATATGACCCTGAATATACTTCCCAAGTCAATTGGTTGATGAAAACAGAATGCTTATTGGTCAGTACATTGGAAGTAGGTCCAAATGTAACACTTGCACCCAATTCGACTTTCGAAAGCTTTCATACGTACGAACTATTACAAGACAGTCCCGATCGGGAGCGCAGCTCGTTGGGGACAAGAAAGATGTATAGGTTGTTGGCACCTTGGTCTACTGAAAACCCCATTTTCATGCACTTAACAACAACAGATCCAAAAAAGGTAAAAAATGCTATAGACCAATGTGTGGACACTGGATACGAAATGGTAATCTTAAGTTTCGGGAGTGGCCTTAATATGGAGGATAATTCACAAAAGAATATTCAAAAATTCAAAAAGTTGGCTGATTATGCGCACTCAAAGGGGATAGAATTAGGAGGCTATTCGTTGTTCTCAAGCCGAAAAATCAGTGATTCGGTCGATGTTATTGATAAGGAAACCGGGAAGCCGGGAGGGGCAAAATTCGGAAACGCACCATGTTTGGCTTCGGAATGGGGACATGATTATCTTAAAAAAATTAAATATTTCTTAGATAGGACCGGATTTGACCTTTTGGAACATGACGGGCCATACCCAGGAGATTATTGTGCCTCAACCAGCCATAAATATCATAATGGTTATGAAGATTCACAATGGGTGCAATGGAATATGACCAAGGATTTTTACCATTGGTTGAAAGAAAAGGATATTTATTTGAATGCTCCTGATTTTTACTATTTACAGGGGTCGAACAAATGTGGTATTGGATATAGGGAAGTAAATTGGTCCTTGCCAAGGGACCAGCAGATAATTTTGGGCAGACAGAATATTTATGATGGTACTTGGGAAAAAACACCCTCTATGGCATGGACGTTTGTTCCTTTGACAGAGTACCATGGCGGTGGGGCCGAGGCAACCTTGGAGCCTTTGAACGATCATTTGGATTCATACCGGGCACATATGGCCCAAAACTACGGTTCAGGAGTTCAGGCTTGTTATAGAGGACCTAGGCTTTACGACACTGAGGCCACAAAGAAACTTGTAATAGAACAGATTTCACATTACAAGAAATACAGGGATTTACTCAATTCAGATATCATTCATCTTCGGAGGCCAAATGGTAGGTCTTGGGATGGCTTTATGCATGCAAATCCACAGTCGGCTAATAAAGGTTTGGTGATGCTTTTCAATCCAACTTCAAAAATGATTAGGGAAAAAGTAAAGTTACCTTTGTATTATACAGGTTTGGAGGACGAAGTCTCAATATTGGATAGGGATGGGAATTCAAAAAAAATACAATTGAATCGAGATTTTGATGCCTTGGTTGAGGTTAGTATACCTGCCAAGAATTATGTCTGGTTTGTTATTCGTTAATTATAAACTTGTTTAAACTTTTTAGCCAATTGAAAAAGTTTAAACGAGTTCTATAGAAGTAAATAATATGAAAGAATTGAAGTTGATTGTATTTAGTGTTTTAGGATTATTTATTTCATGTTCAAAGGTTGAACCCCCAAAACCGATCGGCCCGCTACCTTCAGAGCGTCAATTGGCTTGGCATGAACTAGACTATTATGCTTTTGTTCACTTTAATATGAACACTTTTACCAATATGGAATGGGGAACAGGCGGTGAGAAGCCCGAGCAGTTCAATCCATCTGAATTGGACACTAGGCAATGGGCAAGGGTGGCCAAGGAAGCCGGAATGGAAGGCATCATTCTAACAGCAAAGCATCATGATGGCTTTTGTTTATGGCCTACAAAGACCACTGAACATTCAGTAAAGAATTCGCCGTGGAAAGAAGGTAAGGGCGATGTGTTGAAGGATTTATCGGAAGCCTGTAAAGAATATGGACTTAAATTTGGAATCTATCTTTCTCCATGGGACAGAAATCATGAGGACTATGGTAAACCAGAATACGTACTTGATTTTCACGAACAATTGCGAGAACTGCTTACCAATTATGGGGATATTTTCGAAGTTTGGTTCGATGGTGCCAACGGAGGTTCCGGTTATTACGGAGGAGCCAATGAAACCCGTAAAATAGATAACAAAACCTATTACGAATGGGAAAAGACCACGGCCATGATTCGTGAATTACAACCCAATGCAGTGATTTTTAGTGATGCAGGTCCTGATATTCGATGGGTAGGTACCGAAGAAGGTTGGGCCAATGAAACCAATTGGAGTATTATGCGGGCCGATGAGGTTTACCCCGGTTGGCCGAGATATGTCGAATTGCGTTCCGGACATGAAGATGGTACACATTGGTTACCTGCGGAAGTGAATACCTCTATCCGCCCGGGTTGGTACTATCACCCGGCAGAAGACCATCAAGTAAAAAGCCTTCCCAGACTGGTGAGAACGTACTATGAGTCTGTGGGTAGAAATGGGAACTTTTTGCTTAATCTTCCTGTGGATCATCGAGGGTTGGTACATGAAACAGATGTTCAACAACTTATGGCATTAAAACAGCAGATAGATAAGGATTTTGCTAAAGAACTCCTCGTAGGAGTACAAGTAGAAGCTACAGATGAGAGAGGAGCAGGTCCTGAATATAGGGCTGCTAATGTGAACGATGGGGATAGCAACACCTATTGGGCAACGAACGACTCGATAAAAAAGGCTTCCATAACCTTTAGTTTTGATGCACCCACAGAGGTCAACCGCATCTTGTTGCAGGAATATATTCCTTTAGGGCAACGGGTGAAAAATTTTATTCTATTGGCAGAGATAGATGGAAAATGGAAGGAAATTGATGGGCAAACCACCATCGGCTATAAAAGGATCTTACGTTTTAATACCGTTAAGGCAGCCAAATTCCGTATACTCTTTATGGATGCCAAGGGTCCCTTGGCCATTTCAAATATTGAAATGTATAGAGCGCCAAACCTATTGACACAGCCTACAGTGCAACGTAAGAAAGATGGCATGGTGAGTCTATCTGTTCCCGACAAAAATGTAGCCGTACACTATACCTTGGATGGATCAGAACCTTCAAAAGCATCCCAAAAATATACAAAACCTTTTCTGGTAGACAGTCCAACCACTTTAAAAGCCATAAGTGTTGATCCTGATGATGGGAGGCAGACCGAAACTGTCTTGCGAAAATTGGACGTTCCTAAAAAAGATTGGAAGATTGTCGATACTTCTTCTGGGAATTTAATGGACACGGATAAACTAATGGATGAAGATCCCAACACCTATTGGGCCACAGATGAAGGAGTAAATATCATTCAGGAGGTCATCATAGACCTGGGTAAGACGTATACCCTAAGCGGATTTACGTATTTGCCTATTCAAGAACGTTATCCTTTTGGTATCATTACCAACTATGAGTTTTATGTTAGTCGGAACAACAAAAGATGGACCCGTGTAATTCGCGGGGAATTTGGTAATGTGGTCAACAACCGCATTGAACAGACGGTTCCATTCAAAGCCACCAAGGGTAGATATATCAAATTGAGGGGAATTAAAGTAGCAGGGAAAGATTATCGCACCTCTTTTGCAGAAATAGGTGTCATTACCGAATAAATGGATTTAAGCAATAAACGTAAAGCAGGAAATGAATAATAGTAGAGGAGTAGCCATGATTTTGGTCTGTTTGCTCTTTTTTTGGGGCTGTAAATCAAAAAAGGAAGACCAAGAGGGTAAGGTAACATTGACCAAAGGTACATTTGCCTACGACCTGAATTTTCTTAGAGACCATTACGATGATTTGGTACTCTTAAGGAATGGTGAATCACAACTTATTGTTTCTCCTGCGCTTCAAGGGAGGGTTATGACAAGTACGGCCAATGGGGCAGAAGGTCAGAGTTTTGGATGGCTTAATTACGATTTGATTTCCTCAAAGGAAAAAATGCAACATTTTAACCCTATTGGAGGGGAGGAACGTTTTTGGTTGGGTCCAGAGGGCGGACAGTTTTCTGTTTATTTTAAGCCGAAAACCACCTTCGATTTTGAAAATTGGTATGTACCCAAAGAATTGGATACCGAAGCTTTTAATTTGATTGGCACTACAAATTCAGAGGCTTCTTTTGAAAAAAGAATGCAGCTGGTTAATTATTCAGGAACAGTTTTAACTTTAAAAGTAAACAGAAAAATAAAACTCCTGGAAGAAACCGAAATTTCAAAATCTCTTGGTATAGATATACCTAAAGGGATAAACATGGTGGGCTTTGAATCTGAAAATACCTTGACCAATTCGGGTGGAAATATGTGGGATAAAAAATCGGGAACGCTTTCCATTTGGATATTAAGTATGCTGAATTCCAATGAAGGGACCACTATAATTATTCCATATAAGACTGGAGGTGAAAAAGAACTGGGCAAAATTGTTACCGATGATTATTTTGGTAAGGTCTCCAAGGAAAGGCTGATTATTTTAGACAGCGTTTTACTATTCAAGGGTGATGGGAAAGAAAGGGGGAAGATTGGAGTGTCACCGCAAAGGGCCAAACCATTGATGGGTAGTTATGATGCTGTGAATAAGGTGTTGACCGTGGCTAAATTTACCCTGCCAGAAGGGAAGACCGACTATGTAAATTCCCAATGGGCACTACAAGAACACCCTTTTGCTGGTGATGCCGTTAACTCATACAATGATGGTCCCTTGGATGACGGCACACAATTAGGGCCCTTTTACGAATTGGAAAGCTCTTCGCCAGCAGCAAATTTAAAACCCAATGAAAATTTGGTACACAAGCACCAAACCTATCATTTTGAAGGAGATCAAATTACCTTGGATCTCATTTCAAGACAATTGTTCGGTGTTTCTATTATAGAATTATAGGCCCTGTTAGTTGCAATACTGAATAAGAACGTATGTTTTCTTGCTTTACGTAACGTTGACTACGAAAGAAGAATCAAACCCAAAATCCCTACAACCAATATATAATACAAAGTGGGCAATATGGTTTTTCGCAGTACCATTCCTTCTTTTCCTAAAAACCCTACCGTGGCCGATGCGGCCACCACATTGTGAATAGCGATCATATTACCTGCTGCCGCACCCACGGCCTGCAGGGCAACAATAATAAAAGAAGGCATGGCCAATTTGGTGGCTACCCCAAATTGGAACAGTCCAAACATCAAATTACTTACGGTATTACTACCCGCAATAAAAGCCCCTAGTGCTCCAATGGAAGGTGCAAACAGAGGGTAAACTTCACCAACATTTCCGGCAACCCATTCTGCCATGGCAATGGGCATTCCTGGAATATCGACCGGATTGGCCCCCGAATTGATGTAAATACGAACCATGGGTATGGTGAAAATCAATACAAATCCTGCACCCAATAGCATTTTTGTGCTTTCCCCAAAGGCCTTACCAACATCTTCGCGCTTCATTTTGTGCAAGTATATGGTGATGAGCCCAGAAAGAAGAAGAATGGTTCCCGGAAGGTATAATGGACTGCTCGAAGCTGAAATAGTAGTACCCAAAATTTCGTTCCAATGTATCTTAACATTACTTAGCCATCCTTTAATGGGCAATTGTGTGAGTCTTGACAAGACCAAAAAAACAGCTAATAAAAGATAGGGTGTCCAAGCTTTGGCTAAAGACATTTTTTTTGTATTCTCTTTGGAATTGAGTTTCACATTTAAGGTACCGATCCAATGTTTTGGCCAGTTTTTTTCCGTGTCAAAATCCCATGTGTTCTTCGGCATCAAAAACCCTTTCTTTGCAGCAAAAACAACTATGGGAATGGCAATCAGTGAACCTAATAATGAGGGGAATTCAGGGCCAATAAATAAGCCGGTAAGGAAATACGGAATCGTAAAGGCGAGGCCAGCGAAAATAGTAAAAGGAAGCACTTGCAAACCTTCTTTCCAAGATTTGTTTTTACCAAAAAAGCGGGTCATCATGCAGACCATCAATGTTGGCATTAGCGTTCCCGTAATGGCATGCATCATGGCTGCATTTGTAGTAACCAATTGAATGTATTCCGAGAATTCCATTCCTGACCTTGCCAATTCAGCCGTAAGTTCAGGACTTTGGATTCCTCCTCGGACACCGACTAGGATAGGAGTTCCTACAGCACCAAAAGTAACGGCGGTGCTCTGTACCATAAGACCGATTATCACAGCACAAAACGTTGGAAACCCCAAACCTACAAGCAACGGGGCTACGATGGCCGCAGGAGTGCCAAAACCAGCTGCCCCTTCAATAAAAGAACCAAAGAGCCACGAAATAATAATGACCTGTATTCTGCGGTCCTCTGAAATATTGGTAAACCCTTCACGTATTACCCGTAAAGCCCTAGAGTACTTTAATAGATTTAACAATACTATCGCTCCAAATATGATATACAGAATGTCAAAGGTGATGAATAGACCCTGAATCGTGGATGCAAGTATATAGTCCGCGGGAATATTCCAGGTGGTAAACGCAATAAGAACTGTAACCGCAAAAGAAATGGGCATGGCCTTCTTTGCGGGGATTCGAAAACCTACGAGTAGAACAGCAGCTGACAAGATTGGGATAAAGGCTAATAGTGCAAGTAGCGTTGATGACATATTTTGGTTGGTTTGGTTATTGTACTTCTGTTAGTTTCCGTTTATGGGCCTTTTAACAGTAGTTTCCCAAATGTAGCGAAAAGATGGTAACAACGTTTTATTTACGTCAATATAGATAGTACCTGCCACTAAAAAACACCCATCTGTTGAAAGATGGGTGTTGCCGGCAAATTAAAGAAACAAGCTTTTTATTTTTTATAAGAATTAATTGGAATATTCCTTATCTAAAAACAAGTATCGATTATCGTTCGTAGCTTTTTCGGCCTTACTTTCAACATCCAGGACCATAACAGCTGGGTTGGTATCATCAGAATTGGCAGAAGGCCATTGGGCCAAATTTTCATCATTGGGATTTCCCGTTTTTATGAAATTGGCAAAATAATTCTGCATGGTTTCAGATACTTTAAAGTCATCGGCCGTCCAGGCATAATCCTTAACTAGGTGTAGGTTGCCCATACAATATTCAATTTCACAGGCATGGGGAGCTCCTACGGGTTCTGGTATTTTGGGAGCATTCGAGCCAGCTTCCACGGTTCCGCCCGCCAGTCCCGATGTCAGGGTTTTGTCTACCAAAGGAGGACGAAGTTTATTGTATAGATAGCGGTAGACACTTTGATTGCTATTTTTTCTATGTAAATCAAACCATTTCCAAGTACTGTAAACAATAAACCGGTCCGATGCCAACGAGGTGGCTGACCGAATTATTTCTTTTTCAGACCCATGTGGATATAATTTCAAGACTTTTTTGTATTCCTTGGGATAGGCCTCTTTTACCTTGGCGGTAAATCCTTCTTCGGTAAATGGTTGTCCTTGCATAAAGGCCATACCTGGGATTTCGGCGGAATTCCACCCCAATAATAAAGGGACTTGAGCTTGTGCTTTTTCCTCAAATATCTCAGGTAGGGTTTTAGGTAAAATATACCCATCTATCACCATGGGAAAACCAAAAAGTTTTGAATCGTTATAGATTTCATAAATCTCCCTAGTACTTAGTTTATTAAATTCAGCGAGATTTGAATAACCCGCTTTTTGAAGAAAATCTGCACCCATTTTTTCACCTTCCTGTAAACTAATAGGTGCCAAAGTTGGATTAATGGCAGCACCACTTTCCCCAATAGCTCCGGCAATTAGATCTTTGGAAAGGGGAGAAGCCATTTGTACACTAACGGCAAGCGACCCGGCTGATTCTCCCGCTATGGTTATTTTACTTGGGTCACCTCCAAAGGCCTTAATATTTTGGTGTACCCACTTTAAGGCAGCGTGTTGATCCAAAATTCCATAATTACCCGAAGCCTTGTACGGCGCTTCATCACTTAATTCAGGATGGATTAAAAAACCGAAAATATTTAATCGATAATTGGTAGTAACTACTACCATGCCTTTCTTGGCCATGCTTTCACCATCATAGCGATATTCCGAAGCATCTCCAGCAACATTCCCACCGCCATAGAAATAAACCAATACGGGCAGGTCTTTAAGGTTATGTGTAGTCGGTGTCCAAATGTTCAAATAAAGGCAGTCTTCGCTTAGACCATTGGATCGCGATTTCATATCGCCAAAAACCATGGTTTGCATCGGTCTTGGACCAAAGGCCTTAGTTTCTTTAACACCTTCCCAAGGTTCTAGGGGCTGTGGAGCTTTCCAACGTAACTCCCCAACTGGAGGTTTTGCAAACGGAACTCCAAAATAGGTTTGTATCCCTGTATGGGTATTGTAATTCCCTTCAATAATGCCCTTTTCTAGTTTTACTTTCACAGGAAAGGCATTGGTATCCTGTGCTATGGTAGTACCGATTGTAATCAATAATACGATAGGAATAAGCCAGAATTTTTTCATTGTTTGAATAGTTTTTTGTTTATTGTCTCAATTTATTACAATAATACTTTGTTTTTTTTGATTATTTACTATTTCTTTGAAAAATAATAAGTGATGTGAATAAAAATAGAGACCTGGACTTGCCCTTAAAAAAGGATTACATTCCTAATTTGGCCTATGACTCCGTTATTTTTGGATGTAATGGGGAGCAGTTGAAAATTCTAATTCTGGAATATCATAATACCAACTTATTTGCCCTGCCCGGTGGATTTGTCAAAAAAAATGAAAATCTGGATTCGGCAGTGGCCCGCGGATTACGCGAACGTACTGGTTTGGACCATATTTATCTGGAGCAGTTTCATACTTTTGGAGATACGCTCCGTTCACGCCCAGAGGTAATGAGAACCCTTTTAAAGGCAAATGGTTACGAAGTACCTGAAGATTACTGGTTATTGCAGCGATTTCTTACGGTCGCATACTACGCACTCATTAATTATGATGAGGTTCAGCCCATGCCCGATGCACTTTCAGATTCAATCAATTGGTATTCCATCGAAGAACTTCCTCCTTTGATTATGGATCATTCGGTTATAGTCAAGACAGCGGTACAGACATTAAAGGGTAATCTGGAAAAAAAATTGGTGGGAATGAATCTGTTACCGACCAAATTTACCATGCGCGAATTGCAGCAGGTCTACGAAGCTGTGCTGGGAGAAAAACTACGGAGAACTACTTTTCAACGTAAAATATTGGGCCTTGATATATTAGCCCGACATGAGAAATTGTTTTCTGGCGGGGCCCATAAAGCCCCTTACCTTTATAGTTTTAAATAGGAGGTTGTAAAAATAACTATGCCAATTAAAACATGGATCGGTATCGAAACCGATATGACCTTTCGCTTAAAAAGAGTACTTGAGACTCGAAATTTTAGCTCGATTGACCTATTGAAGGTCCTTGGTCTTTTTTTAAAGTAGAGACCTTTTAAGCAGATAAATTTCTTTACTTTGCGTCGAATCACAGCATAGGAACATATGAAGTCAAAGCTATATACATTGGCCGTAATCCTGATTTTTTCTTTGTCTTGCAAAGATTCAGGTAAAGAAATCACAAAAGAACAGGTAAATGGGGTTGGGATAGCCAAAACAGAGAAAGCGACAAGTCTATATGTTGATTTGGAAGGAAATCCCATAGCGCTCAGTGATTATAAAGGAAAAAGAATACTGCTTAATTTTTGGGCCACTTGGTGCCGCCCCTGTATTGAGGAAATGCCCGCTTTATTAAAGGCTCAAAGCAGGTTGGAGAAGGAAGGTTATGTCTTTTTATTGGCTTCGGATCAATCCACGGAAACTATTAAGAAGTTTAAGGCAAAAAAGAATTTTGATTTTAATTTTATAAAATTTACCGGGTCTTTGGCCCAGCTAAAAATTCAGGCACTTCCTACCACATTTATATACAATGAAAAGGGAGAAAAAGTCGATGAAATTACAGGAGGGGTTGAATGGGACTCTCAAGAAATAATCGGTAGACTTCTAAAAGTTGAATAAATGAGAAATTACGTGCAAGTCGCCGCCGCAATTGCATTGATGCTTTTAAGTGCTTGTGCCGAAAACCCCAAGGAGGAAAAAAAGATAGTTCATTATATCAACGCTCCTGCCGTAGGCGAAAGTTCCTTACCGTATCTGTTTTCCAATGCGGATAATACGTTAATGTCATGGGTAGAAAAGAGTGGTGATTCCCTAGTTAAATTAAAATATGCCGATTTAGTTGATGGAGAATGGAAAGAGCCCAAAGAGATAATTGGAGGAAATGACTGGTTTGTAAATTGGGCTGACTTTCCTATGATTGCCGAGAACAATGGTCATTTATTTTCACATATTTTAAAAAAATCCTCGAGTGCTACCTTTTCCTATGATATTAAATTAAATGTCTTGCCCAAGGGCCAATCCCGCTGGACAACGAATTTACCCTTGCATAACGATTCAACGGCAACTGAGCATGGATTTGTAACGGCATTGCCAATAAAATCAGACTCGTTTTTTGTAACCTGGTTAGATGGAAGAAATACCGTACCCAATGGTCATGAACATGGGGGAGCTATGAATATTAGGGCAGCTGAGGTATCCTCGAATGGAGAAATAAATGCCGAAAGTTTATTGGACGATCGCACTTGTGATTGTTGTCAGACTACGGCGGCCATTACCTCTAACGGCCCGGTAGTACTTTATAGAGATAGGTCAGAAGATGAAACCAGGGATATTTCCATCGTTAGAATGGTGAATGGTAGTTGGACTGAGCCAAAGGCCATTTACAATGATAATTGGAAAATAAAAGGATGTCCTGTAAATGGACCAAAAGCAGATGCTTTAGACAATGATTTGGCCGTAGCTTGGTTTACCGC
>JAGLKG010000205.1 GCA_023141835.1 Maribacter sp.
AAGTTCGAAAACAGCAGTACTAAAATTTTTTTATCTTTAGCACTACACCAAAAAGTAGTTGAAAAAGGATGCATACTAGGTTATTTTCTTTTAAGAGCATTTTTGTTTCTTGTTTTGCACTATTGCTGTTTTCGAACTTCGTCTGGGCACAATCCGCTTCAAAAAACCGCCCGAACATTCTCTTTTTTATTACCGATGACCAAAGTTGGATGCATACCTCTTTTGCAGGGGAAGTCGCGATTACAACTCCTGGTTTCGACAAAATCGCAGGTGAAGGAATTTATTTCGAAAATGCCATTTGTGCTGCACCCTCTTGTTCCCCATCCCGGGGGGCGATCATAACCGGACAAGAAATTTGGCGACTTGGTGAAGCGGCCCAACTTTTTAGTGCGGTCCCAAAAGAATTATCGCAATTGAGCTTTCCACTTTTGCTTGAGGATAATGGCTATCATGTCGGGTACACTCAAAAGGGATGGGCTCCGAACGACTTTCATATTTACGGATGGGAAAAATACCCCTTGGGGCAATCCTATAAAGAACACCAAATTGAACCACCGACCGAGCGTATCGTCAAAAACGATTATTTCGGGAATTTTGAAGCTTTTTTGGATGCCAAAAAAGACGATGAACCCTTTTTCTTTTGGTGTGGTACTTCTGAACCCCATAGAGCTTTTGAAAAAGGTTCGGGTATGGCGAATGCAATTGATTCCCATAAAATAAGTGTTCCAAGATTTCTTCCCGATGTACCGGAGATTAGAAGCGATATCTCGGACTATTTGTTAGAAATAAAATGGACTGACCAACATCTAGAAAAAATAATCGGCCTTCTTGAGAATCGAGGGCAACTCGACAATACTATGATTATTGTCACAAGTGATAATGGCATGGCATTTCCCGGAGCAAAGGCTACTCTTTATGAATACGGCATACATATTCCTTTAGCGATTCGCTGGGGCAAGGGTATACAATCGGCAGGAAGATCATCCGACCTTATGGTCAGTCTCACAGATTTGGCGCCGACGATCTTGGAAGTAGCCGGACTAACAATTCCCGATACCATGACCGGCAAAAGTTTGATGAACATATTTTTAGGATTGGAAACAAAAAATAGGTCATATGCTTTCTCTGGGAAGGAACGACATACCGTGTGCCGAGAAGGGGATCTGCCTTATCCGCAACGAGCGGTGCGTGATCGCCGTTTTCTCTATATTCGAAATCTTGAGCCGGACCGTTGGCCCGCTGGTTCTCCGACGATGAAATCTTCACACGGATGGGAATATGGAGATATTGATCTTTCGCCTTCGTTGACCTACTTGAAGGAAAACAAAAACAAGCCTGAAGTCGAAAATCTTTTCACTTTTGCCACGGGTAAGCGACCTTACGAAGAACTGTTCGATATCGTCAATGATCCGGCCTGTCTACATAACCTTATTGATGACAAAAGTTTTGAACTCGATAGGGTTAGACTATCGGAAGTTTTGAATAACTATCTTGTGAAAACCGAAGACCCGAGAGCAATTACCGGAAAATCGGCATGGGACGATTATCCCTATTACTTTGAAAACCCCAAGGGAATTACCCCCTATCATACATTGAGAAATGAATAAAAACTTAGCGCTATCCTTTTTTCTTTTCGTTTTTTCTTTTGGACTTTACGCACAGTTCGGTACAATTGGCTATGATTTTAAAGATCCTTATGTCGATTTCGATGGACTGAAATTTGCGGTACGCCTATCTACAGAAAATAATATTTATTGTCCTGATCTAAAACAGTTGACTATTGAAAAACTTTCCGATAACGAAATTATTTTGCGTAGTAATTCACTTTCCGCTGCTGGCGGACAATTGATTTCCAAAGGAAGCATCGAGCTAAAACTTTCGAAGGGAGTCGATCACCGAATCTCTATTTCAGCCCAGGCGAGTCATCCTACAGAATTAAGTAAAAGTATCTTGGTACTTGTGAAGGGTATTGAGGTACAATCTATGGTCTCTGAACAACCCCAGGCCAAAGGAGTGCAAGAATTTAAAGATAAGAAGGGAATTCGTGTCAGCTATCCCTCACGTGCCGCCACCATGCCTTTGGTGTTTTTAACGACTCCCTATGAAGAGTGGTTCGTACTCTCCAAAGATCGCGAAATCAGGAGAAAAGGCTTTGCCTGTTCATACGATCATCTAAGCAACGAGCCTGTAGTACTTCTAAGCCATGATGCCGATATGCGAAAAATATCCACCAAGATCGAAGCACCTGAATGGGTTTTGGGTAAAGATCGACCAAGAATCGAGGTGGTCAAAGAACGGTGCATTGATCTGGAACAGTATTTCGACCTAATCCCATATAGCGGTAAACCCAAAGTACATACAGAATGGATCGACAATTTGAAAGTAGTTACTTTTTTGCATGGGGTGCACTGGACTGGACATATCTTCAATACTTATGATCAGATGGGCGAACAATTGGAATGGATTACCGAAACGGTTAATGGGAAACAGATATTGGCATTTTTACCGGCCTGGGATGGTCGTTACTATGTAAATTACCCTGAACACGAACCTGATAGACGCATGGGCGGAAGCGAAGGGCTCAAACGACTTGTTGAAAAAGCGCACCGACTGGGGGTCAAAGTTGTGCTGATGTTCGGAGGGCCGAACCTATCTACTTTTGAGTTTTTGAAAAAAAATAATATGATGGAGGCCGGGCTAAAAACACCCTCTGGTCAAGCCGAACTTCAAAATTGGCTGGACTGGAACACTGACCTACAAATAGAGACCATGGGATTGATCATGAATTTCGGCCATCCTAAATATCGAGACTATATGATTTCTAAAACGGCAGAACTTTTTGACACCTATGATATTGACGGCGTTTTTTTAGATGGCACCCTGCGATGGCAAAATAGTCCCGATTACTCAGCATACGAGGGCCTGGTTCAATATACCAAAGAAATCAGAAGACGTTATCCCGAAAAATTGGTCATGGGAGAGGATGGCTACGATGCCATTTACGGACTTTTTGATCTCTTTCATACTTCTGGTGGGCCCCTTGGCCTTGAAAATTATTTGCTACGGTACACCCGTCAATTCTACTATTTGGCCTACCCTGCTGAAAATGGAAGTGCAGGCGTTCATGAGATTGGTTGGTCCAATGATTCCCATACGATCAATACTGCAGATCCGGAATACACGATTCCCTCTACTTCCCTTTTTTATGGCGATAAAGAAAAATATGGCAACCAAATCAAGGCAAAACTGGAAGCATATAAAAATTGGGAGTTGAAGCCGACTCCCTTGATGAAAAACAAATAATGACAAAATATTTACAGCTATTCATTCTATATTTGGCATGGGTGTGTTTGCAAAGTCCGCCAAATTGAAAATTACGCGATAGCGAAACATTCAACATTTGGCTTTTAAAAATGAAAAACATACATATTCGTCTCTGTGCCAAAATTGAAAATTTACAATCAATAGATTTAACTATTTTTTTGCCGTTTTTTTTGGAGTCTCAATGGTCTTAACTTTTAGGGCCATTGAATCCTTATAGATTTGAAGTTCCGTTGCTAATTGCCGGTGTTCCTTTTGAAGTAGTTCGTTCTTGCCTTCGATAGATTTTAATAATAGACTATTGCTTTCGTTTTGCTTATCCGCCAAGAAAATTTGCACACCCAAAACCAAAAGCGTAAGAACTGCAACAGTGCCAGAAATCCAAAGGGATTTCCTGGTAAGTCCGTTTAGCGCAAGGTTAGATGTGACAAGTTGTTTTTGTGCAACCTTATATTCCAGAACTTCCTCTATTTTTCTATATTCTTGTTCTACCCATTCCTTAAGACCACCAGCCAATACAGCCTCGTTAAACTTTTCTCTTTTACGATAAACAGTTTCCCTAAATTTTCTTTGATAATTAATCCTTTTGCTGAAAGTGACAAAACAGTGCTCTCCCCTATGGGGGTTTTAAACTTATCCTTAATTTGATGTACATTCAAGTTGTTCTCTGAAAACTTCCTAAAATTTTCAAATAATTCGATTTCTTCAGGTGTTGCGTCCATACATTTC
>JAGLKG010000206.1 GCA_023141835.1 Maribacter sp.
ATACAAACAAGATAGTATTTTGATTCGTCAACCCGAAGCCTAACCCGTAGTATTAATCTTAAGAATCCAACCCCCCTTGTAGCAGTCTATTATTATCCAAAACCAGCGAAACTAGTTTTGACCTTATTCCCTTAATTCATCTTCATTTTTTTACCCCCTTAAATCCCATATATAATAGGTTTACAGATAGAACATTCATGCAAAAACCACATTATATATATTCTTTCTTTTTAAAAGTATACTTGTATAAATTAGGTAAAGAAGCCGTGCATTTGTGCGTTATTTGGAAAAGAAAACTGCACATTAATATTACAGAGATTACACATGTCACAACCCTGAAGGGATTAGCTTCGCTGTTCCCTACAAGGCTCCGCCTTGAAAGTCAACAAAAGAAAACTACACGCCCTAAAAAACAAAAGCAAGCTATGTTTTTTAGCTTGCTTCGTTTCCAACTTTTGTTGACTTATTCGTGACCCCGGAGGGATTCAAACCCCCAACCCTCAGAGCCGAAATCTGATGCGCTATTCAGTTGCGCCACGGGGCCGTGCTTTTATCTTCCAGATAATTCTTCATTATCTTTTAGCGAGCGCAATTTACACAAAAAGAACTTTCTGGTGCTAATAAAATACGTTCAATTGGAATATTATTTTTGCACTTACGGCAAATTCCGAAATCTTCACTTCCCAACGTATCCAAACTCAATTCCAAACCTCTTAAGCGTTCCTTTGCTTTTCGCAAGGCTGCATCAACAATACTCTTATTATTGATGGCATCCATTCTTGAAACTCTTCCGATAGCATTATCCGGCGATATAGGTTGAGCCAAATCCTCATACCTACTTATCTGTTCACCAACCTTTGCGATTTCAGATTTTAATAGTTGGTGAATTTTCGCCTTATCCATACGTATGCAAACACATTTATCAGCTAACAGGAATCATTCCCAGAAAAAAGGAGATTTAGGACAACTTATTTTTTACGATAGTAGATATGGTTTTACCATCTGCTTGACCGGCCAATTCCTTGGAGACCATACCCATGACCCTACCCATATCCTTCATGCCTTGGGCACCTATCGTAGCAATGGTCTGAACCACTACTTTTTCAATTTCTTCATCGGTCAGTTGTTCAGGCAAAAACTGTTCTATAATGGCTGCTTGTGCCAATTCTGGAGCGGCAAGATCTCCCCTGCCTTGTTCTGTAAATATGGCAGCACTGTCTTTTCGCTGTTTAACCAGTTTTTGTACCAATTTGGTTTCATCCGCTTCCGATAATTCCCCACCAGAACCGCTGGTCTGTGCCAATAATAATGCAGACTTGATGGCCCGCAATGATTCCAAAGCCACTGTGTCTTTGGCCTTCATTGCTGTTTTGATTTGATCCATTACCTGTTTTTGTAAGCTCATAACTCCATAAATTAGGAGAACGAAGATAAAAAATAAACCCGAAAATATAGGCTATTTTCGGGTTTAAAGCTTGTTATACAATCAGTGGTTAATCCACATTATCATGCAAGAAGGAATTATTGGAACGCAACTGAATCTCATCATTACTATCTTCGCCCAAAGTTGTTCTTGAAACTTTATTTTGCCCCGGGTCTTCATTTAAATCTATACCTTGGCGTTTATACGCAGGTTCTTTTTCGATTTCGTCTATATGGTTCGGATTATTTTGAAATTTATAGTTGAAATCCTTAAGCTTTCTTCGACGTTCATCGGCCCGTTCTTTCAACAACTCTTCAATGGGGCTGTCCATTGGATCCACCTCCTTATTTTGAGCCACCATAGTTTCTCCTTGGGTCATCATTGTTTTCTTTTCAAAAATCAATTCATCTTCTATGATCTTTGGCTCAAACTCCTCTGCTTTAGATTTGGCACCCGTCAGTTGGTTTTCCAACTCCATATAATCATCTAGGCTATAGCGTGTTTCTCCATCCTTATTATATTCAAGAACGGGAATAACCTCTACATGCTCATGCACATCAATATCTTTAACCTCATCATCCAAATTAAAGGTTATTACATTTGGACTTTCCTCTTCCTCCTCTTGGGTGTTCAATGGCATATCAAAACTAATGGCAAATTGATCTTCAGCCCCTTTCTTAGAAGACACAACTTCAGGATCAACCACTTCAATATCATTCAAATTTTCTTTGGCATTGAATATAACGAAATCGTCCTCAGAAACATTCTCAGCAATCACTTCTTCATAAAAAACATTGAAGTTCTTAATATAATTTGTAGTCGGAATTAAATCCAGACTATCCAGCTCCACGAGTTCATTTTTAAATTCAGGCTCATTGATCTCATCTTCCTCTACTAGTTGGTGTACTATAGGCTTGGGAGTTAAATCTTGCACTGTTTTTTGTTCTTCCTCAAGGGTATGGATAATCTTTTTAGACTCTGTATTTACAATATCATCTTGCTGATCAACATTGAATCCAGTGGCAATTATGGTTACTGCTATGGCCTCTCCCAAGGTTTCATCCTCGCCTACACCCATGATAATATTTGCACCATGACCAGCTTCAACTTGAATATGGTCGTTGATCTCACCTATTTCATCAATTGTGATTTCTTGTGATCCAGAAACAATCAACAACAATACATTCTTGGCTCCAGCAATTTTATTGTCATTCAATAGTGGGGAATCCAATGCCTTCATTATAGCTTCATTGGCTCTTGCGGAACCTGATGCCATGGCCGAACCCATGATAGCCGTACCACTGTTTGAAAGTACAGTCTTGGCATCCCGCAAGTCAATATTCTGTGTATAATGATGGGTAATGACTTCGGCAATACCACGTGCGGCGGTAGCCAATACTTCATCGGCTTTTGAGAAACCTGCCTTGAACCCTAAGTTGCCATATACTTCCCTTAATTTATTATTGTTGATGACTATGAGCGAGTCAACATTTTCACGTAGTTTCTCAATCCCCATTTGGGCTTGTTGGCAGCGCATTTTACCCTCAAATCGAAAAGGCATAGTAACTATACCTACGGTCAGAACATCCATTTCCTTTGCCTGCTTGGCAATAATGGGAGCAGCACCAGTACCTGTTCCCCCACCCATTCCTGCAGTAATGAATATCATTTTTGTGGCGCTCCCCAGCATGGTTTTAATTTCCTCCATGCTTTCAAGGGCAGCCTGTTCCCCAACTTCTGGGTTTGCACCGGCCCCCAATCCTTCTGTAAGGGATACACCTAACTGAATTTTGTTAGGTACCGAGCTATTTTCCAAGGCTTGGGAATCTGTATTGCAGATTACAAAATCTACTCCATTGATTCCGGCTTGGAACATATGGTTAATGGCGTTGCTACCTCCACCACCAACACCAACGACCTTTATGACATTACTACGGTTCTTAGGTAAATCAAAAGCGATACTCTCAATTTCAGTGTTCTTGCTCATACTGTTTATATTACTGGTTTTTTATGTGTTTATATGTTATTCCCTACTCCGCGTTATCCAAAAAGTCCTTTAGTTTTTCAGACCATTTATCAAATACCGATTTACGTTCTCCACTTGGTTTTTTTTCTCCCCCAGTTCCCTCTTGTTCGGCATAAGCCATTTCCTCTTGAACCTCGCCCTCTTGCGAAGTCATTTCCTTATCGCCATCTTTAACGGCATTCATCAACAAGCCAACGGCAGTTGCATATAAAGGACTTGTTAATTCTTCATCCGTATCGCCTGCCAAATGCTCGTTGGGATATCCTATTCTGGTGTCCATTCCTGTAATGTATTCCACCAACTGCTTTAGATGCTTTAGCTGGCTACCTCCACCAGTCAATACAATGCCTGCAATCAATTTCTTTTTTTGCTCTTCATGACCATAGTTCTTAATTTCAACATACACCTGTTCTATAATCTCAACAACCCGGGCATGAATGATTTTGGAAAGGTTTTTAAGCGAAATTTCCTTGGGTTCCCGTCCCCTTAATCCAGGTATTGAAACTATTTCATTGTCTTTATTTTCCCCTGGCCATGCAGAACCAAATTTAATCTTCAATAATTCGGCCTGTTTCTCAATAATGGAACAGCCTTCTTTTATATCCTCAGTAATTATACCACCTCCGAAAGGAATCACTGCTGTATGCCTGATAATGCCATCTTTAAAAATCGCCAAATCGGTGGTTCCGCCTCCTATATCAATTAAGGCTACACCTGCCTCTTTTTCTTCGGTACTTAGTACCGCATCGGAGGATGCCAGTGGTTCAAGTGTGATTTTGCCCAAATTCAGGCCGGCACTTTTAATACACCTTCCAACATTTTTGATAGATGATACTTGACCAACAACCACATGGAAATAAGCCTCCAATCGTCCGCCATACATACCTATGGGCTGCTTAATTTCAGCTTGGCCATCTACTTTATATTCTTGGGGAAGTACATGTATTATTTCCTCACCCGGTAGCATTACCAACTTATAGACCTGATTGCAAAGCTTGTCAAGATCTTCATCATTGATCACTTCTTCAGAGTCAGCCCTTGTTATATAATCACTGTGCTGTAAGCTTCTGATATGTTGGCCTGCTATACCCACTACGACCGGACCTATCTTTAATCCGGAGTTGACTTCTGCCTCCTCAACGGCTTGTTGAATGGATTGTATGGTTTGGGTAATGTTATTTACAACACCGCGGTGGACCCCTAGGCTTTTTGATCGACCAATACCTAGTACCTCAATTTTGCCATATTCATTTTCTCTGCCAATAATAGCAACGATCTTCGTAGTCCCGATATCTAAACCAACTGAATATTTATCCTGTTCCATTTTCTCTATTATATTTTGGTGCACACTACTTGATTATTAAACTCTAAGTTTACCATATTATAAGCTTCCAAGGTTTTATCTTTGTTCGCTTTGGTATAAAATGCCTTGAAGTTGTTGAATTTCCCTTCCAGATTATCAACCCCTCCCAAATTCACCACAAACTGATCGACCCTAAACTTCAATTGGTATTTTTCTTCATCGG
>JAGLKG010000207.1 GCA_023141835.1 Maribacter sp.
CTCAGCCAAGAACCAATTGATGGCCTACCGCTTAGTTGCGACCCCGTCTGGACAAACATTACCGCTGGTTCATGGTTTATGGCATCTGTCCGCATTGACTTGATAATACAAAGATCATCCACTATCTTGGCCGTATGCGGAAAAATTTCGCTCACCCATGCGCCCGATTGCCCATATTGTTTAAAATCATAAATCGATTGAACCAAAGGAAAAGTCGACTGACTGGAAACCATTCCCGAATTGCGTTGTGTGCCCTGTACTGAAGGTGGAATCTCCTTGCCGTGCCATTTTGCCAAGGTGGGTTTATAATCAAACGTTTCCAATTGGGAAGGTCCCCCGCTTTGAAATAGATAAATGACCCTTTTTGCCTTGGCAGGGAAATGGGTGCTGTTCAATACACCTCCTGCCAAACTATTGGAAGAGTTCCCCATCAGTAAATCGTTGGCGTAGCCAGAAGTTGGGCCCAACATGCTCGAAAGTGCTATAGACCCAAATCCTAAGGAGGCTTTTTTTAGGAATCCCCTTCGGGTATCGGTGAACTTCAAATTTCTTGTCAAATCGTCCATAATTCAGTTATTACCGTATTGTGAATCCGTCAGTGGTATTCATTATTCCGTTTATTACTGTGGCCAAAGTGGCAACATCAATGACGTTTAGATCATTTCTGGGCTCCAAACTTCCAGTAGAAACATAGGCTTCAGCATCTTCCACATTCTTAAAGAATCGACTAGCCTCCTCAGTATAAAACTTTTGTAGAATATTTAATTCCCCTTTCCCAGGTGAGCGACCTGTTGCCCATTTATATCCGTTTTTTAAACGTGAATCAACATCCTGATAATTGACCATAAGGTTTTCCGCAAGTACACGCGAAGCTTCAATATATTGTGGATCGTTTAAAAGCACCAAAGCTTGCAAAGGCGTACTGGTTTCACTACGCTTTACTGTGCAAACCCCTCTTTCCCCTACATCAAAGATCAGCATTGATGGTGGGGCCGAAGTTCTTTTCCATATAGTATACAGGCTTCTTCGATACAATCCTTCTCCGGGTTCCTGTACATATTTATAACGCCACCCTTTATTAGTGATTTCATCCCAAAGCCCCTCTGGCTGATAAGGGTAAACGCTTGGACCTCCTATCTTTGAGGACAATAGTCCACTAATGGCCAACGCATTGTCACGTACCATTTCAGCAGTCATTCTAAAACTTGGGCCTCGGGCCAGTAAAATATTATCCGTATCAATATCTAGCAGCTCTTTGTTTACTTTAGAACTTTGCTGATAGGTTGCCGACATTACAATACGTTTGTGCATTTTTTTAATGTCCCATCCAGATTCTTGAAAGGTCACCGCAAGCCAATCCAGTAATTCAGGATGTGAAGGTAATTCGCCTTGATTACCAAAATCATCCGATGACGCCACCAAACCTTTGCCAAAATGCATTTGCCATAATCGATTAACATACACCCTAGCGGTTAAAGGGTGTTCAGGGTCAAACAACCATTGGGCAAGCCCCAACCTATTCCTTGGCAAACTTTCATCAAAAGGCAAGATGGCCCTGGGAATATTCGGAAAAACCTCTTCAGTCGGTGCGTCGTACATACCTCTATCCAAAATGAATGTGGGTCGAGGTTCAGGCAAGTCTCCCATGACCATGATTTCTTGAATGGTATCTATTACGCTAATCCGTTCCTTTTTCAGTGTACGTAGTTCCTCCTTAGCTTTCTGATTTTCTAGGTTCGTCTGTTTGTAAAATCTTGATATCAAGTCCTGGTTTTTGGAAACTCCCTCATTTTCAACGACCTTTTGCGCCCTGCCTTGGTCATAGCCGTAAAGAACCTCTAAAGCCGAAAGCTCCTTTGAATGGATCTTGAGTTCATCGACTCCTCCCTTAATGAAGGTTTTCATATGATTTCTTATCCCCAATTGAAAACCTGCAAATCCATAGGTATGGATATCTGGTTCAAAAGTTATAGATTTATAAAGGTTATCTATTTCTCGATCAACTTCAACCTCTTCTCCGTTAAAATAGATATGTACGCCTTCAGCTTTTCCCAGACCATCATAGGAAATGGTCAAGTTTGTCCACTCCTTAATGGGAATGGCTTTTTTGGTCTTAACCTGTATGGCATTTGTTGGCCATGATTGGGCCAAGATAAATTTGGGGTAGTTGTTTTCTAGGAACAAGGAATACCCATTAAGCCCAAGTCTAATATCTTCACAATGGTAAAACAATCCTGCTTCTTCGTAGTTAATATCCGGAAAAACACTTATAGAAACTGTAAATGGATCTGTTTGATCAAACCAACCCACTTTTTTGGGTAATTTAATAGTCGTGTAATCGTTTAGGAAGATTCCATTGTTTTTGGCTCCTTTTTTAATATCAGGTTCTTTTATTTTAATAGGCTTCCCATTTGAAACTGAATTAGATCCACTAAATATTTTATTCCCTTGTGAAATCAATTTATCAAAAGAATAATGAGCATCTAATTTATTCCAATAATTTTCAGCAATGAATTTTAAAACATTTTGAGAAATCTTTATTTCTGACTGCTTTGCTTCAAAGGGCAATGACTTTATTTCGACCAAGCGTTTTTCCGCCTTTTGAATATTCCCGTCAATATATTCCAATACCTGTTCCTGTTCGCTATTGGTCAGTAAAAGTGAAGGTCCCGGTGCCTGCCCCGGGCCATAGACTGCAGTTCCAATTTCATTGGTGCTATTAAAAAAAGCCGCCATTTCATAATGTTCCTTTTGGCTTATGGCATCATACTTATGATCATGACACCTGGCACATTCCACACTCAAGGCCAAAAAAGCCTTTCCAGTGGTCAAAATGCGGTCAGCCACATATTCCTGTCTATATTCTTCGAAAATAATTCCAGCTTCTGAATTTTTTTTATGCAATCGGTTGAATGCCGTAGCCAGTATACTTTCCTGTGTAGGTTCTGGAATCAAGTCTCCGGCCATCTGCCAAGTCGTAAATTCCTCATAACTCATGTTTTCATTGAATGCTTTTATGACCCAGTCTCGATACGGACTGAAATCTCGGTGTTTGTCATCCAAGTAACCATCACTATCGGCAAATCGCGCAACATCCATCCATTCAGCGGCCATACGTTCTCCATAGGCCGACGATGTCAATAATCGGTCTACCAATTTCTCATACGCTTTATCAGAAGTATCCGCAACGAAATTCTCAATTTGCTCTAATGACGGTGGTAATCCAATAAGATCAAAACTTAACCTTCGAATCAAAGTTTCTTTGGTTGCCCTATCTGAAGGCGCAAGGTTTTGCTGTTGCATCTTATCTGCTACATAAAAATCGATTTCGTTATTACTCCATTCAGTGTTCTTTATCCTTGGTAATTCAGTTTTTTCAGGCTTTATAAATGACCAATGTCGTTTGTATTCTGCTCCTTGTTGGATCCATTTGGCCAGAATGGCCTTTTCCATGCTGCTTAAGGTCAAAATGAATTCGGGGGGAGGCATTATTTGTTCTTTATCCTTAGACAATATGCGATCCACAATGGCACTTTTATGTGGTTTTCCAGGAACTATAGCCCTATTGCTGCTTTCCAAAATACTATAGGCCTCTTCTGCTAAATCCAAACGAAGCCCTGCTTTTCGTTTTGCCAAATCCGGGCCATGACATGCAAAGCATTTATCAGATAAAATGGGTTTTACATGAAAATTAAAATCAATTTGGTCAGGAAGCTCTTGATAAGTCTGCCCTATGTCTTTGGGTACATGCCATACACAGCTACCAAAACACAGAGCACAAAAAATACTTATTCCTAAAACTTTTAAACGCATATATTTTTGTTTACCTGTTAAAGATAATCAACAAAACATTGGAAGAACCGCCTCATTATTACAAAATAGTGCCTAAAGTAAGCAGCTGGTGCCAATAGAGTTCTACACAAAAGTTCTTCATCTACAAATTAGCCACACATCTAAGGTCTAGGTGTTAGGAGAAACCCCTTGACAAGTATATGAATCGTTCAAAAGTGCAAACATGTTTTTTAGAAGCTATAAAAAAAGTATTTTTTCATGCACAGGGTGCTAAGTTTCAAGAACGCTATCTATTCTGTCTTCAAAACCTCACGTACACCTTCTTCCAAACCACATAATTCAGCCATTCCCATGGCCCTACCAATAAGAGAATATCCGGGATAAAACTCATCTTTTCTTTGCTTATCATCCAATAGTACGTGGCCATGGTCAGGCCTTAATGGTATAGCCACATTAATTTTACCATTTTTCTGTCTTCTCTTCTGCTCTTTAACGATTTCGGTCATCACCTTTCCCATCGGAACAGAGCCTTTTAAGTGCGTCGCCTCATAAAAACTTCCATTGGTATCCCGCTGCACATTTCGAAGGTGAATAAAATGGATTTTATCTCCAAAATCGCGGACAATCTTAGGTAGGTCATTGGATGCCGTGGCTCCCAATGAGCCCGAACAAAATGTTAGTCCATTACTTTCGGAAGGATAACTATCTAAGATAAAACCTAAATCTTCATAAGTAGAAGCAACGCGCGGAAGTCCAAAAACCGAAAATGGAGGATCATCAGGGTGTAGGGCCATTTTTATACCCAATTTTTCAGCTTCAGGAATTATGATTTCCAAGAAGTAGGTCAAATTTTTCTGCAAATCAAGTTTTGTATATTGACTAACCTCAACAAGGCTTTTTTTGAAAAAATCCATAGAAATAGGCACTTTAGACCCCGGAAGGCCAGCCAAAATCGATTTCTCCAAAGTTACCCGCCCATCATTGTCCAATCTTTCGAAATAAACTGTAGCCGCTTTGAGCATTTCTTTTGAATATACACTTTCAGCTCCGTTTCTTTGCAAAATAAACAAATCAAAAGCTGCTATTGCAATAGGATCATACAGCAGACTAATGGCACC
>JAGLKG010000208.1 GCA_023141835.1 Maribacter sp.
TACTGTATTACTTAGAGATAGTACTAGGGGCATTACCGAATTCCTCTTTAAAAGCACGACTAAAATAGGAAGGGTCATTAAAGCCAACATCATAGGCAACTTCAGAAATTGTCTTAGCTGTAGTTTGAATCAATTCTTTTGCTTTTTGCAGTCGAATAGATCTAATAAATATTGCGGTAGATTTTCCACTAGTGGCTTTTAGTTTTCGATAAAGTTGTGATTCGCTTAATTGTAATTGAATTGCTAATTGTACAGGTCCGAATTCAGCCTGGGTTATATTATCGTGAATAACTGTTATAATCTTATTAAGGAATTTTGTTTCAGAATTTTTGATATTCTTATTAAGAAGTCTGTCTATTCCAGTTTTTTCAAACTTGCTCAACATTTTTTTGCGCAAAAGTATTAACTGGTCAATGCGAGTTAATAATTCAGCTTTCTCAAAAGGTTTTGTTATATAGGCATCTGCACCATGCGAAAGCCCAGTAAGCCGATCTTCAAAAGTAGCCTTGGCCGTTAACATTATTATAGGTATATGATCTGTAAGTTCGTCTGTTTTTAAACTCTTACAAACTTCAAAACCATCTTTTACCGGCATCATAACATCACTAATAATAATGTCTGGAATTTTTTCAAGTGCCATATCAATACCCTTTGCACCATTAGGTGCATGTAGAATTTGATAATTTTCAGTTAAACAGGTTTTAATATAATGTGCTACATCTATATTATCCTCTACGATAAGAACTAGAGGGGTCTTTTTATTAGTCTCGTCTGACAATTGGTTTTCATCAGATATAATCGGTGCTACATTAGTTTTGAAAATTAATGAGGGTGAAAGTAATTCAGAACCATCTGATTGAACAGCATTATTTGTAATAGGAATTTTAATACTGAATACACTGCCCTTACCGGGTGTACTTTCCACTTGTATTGATCCACGCATTAATTCTGCAAACTCCTTGACCAAGGCCAAACCGATACCTGTGCCTTTTTGGAGTTTGGAGGAGGAGTTATCTGCTTGATAGAATTTATCGAAAATATGTAATTGTTCTTCTTCTGATATGCCTAAGCCACTGTCTCTCACTTTAAGGGAAAAATAAGCTGTATTATTTTCTTGAAGCTTATCAATTTGAACTTCAACTTCGCCATATTGAGAAGTGAATTTAATAGCATTGGAAAGTAAATTGGTAACAATGGCCGTGAATTTATTCACATCCAAATCCATCTCAAGTCGCTCTAATGTACAGTGTACTGAAAAATCAATATTCTTTTCCTCGGCAAACGAATGAAAACTTTGAGTTATATATTTTGTAAAAGGAATACTATCCGTCTGAACTAAATTCAGCTCCGTGTTACCACTTTCAATTTTAGCTAAATCTAACATTTCATTAATCAAATTCAATAGAACATTACTATTACGGTCGATTATATTTAAAGAATTTTCAAGATCGCCATGTTGTTTGTTTTCTAAGTTTGATTTAATAGTGGCAGTAATACCTTTTATAACGGTAAGAGGTGTTCTAAATTCATGTGTGATATTAGTGAATAACGAATTTTTCAACTGATCTACCTCTTTCAACCTTTTACTTTCTCTAGCTGCAACTCTTTTTGAAATCAGAAAATAGGCCGCAGCTATTAAAAGCACTAATAACCCAATAATTATAAATAGATTCTTTTCTCTATTCTTTTTACGCAGCCCTTCTTGATAGGTTGCATTTATTATTATTTTTTCTTGGGCTTGAGCAATACTATCTGTAACTAATTGATTATTAAAAACAATGGATTGAATTTCTGTTCTTGCTTTATCTTTTTTCTCGTCATCTATAGCAATTTGATATTTTTCAAAATAATCAAGAGCGGTTGCTTTTCGATTTAATTTTTTATTGACCTCATAAAGACTTTTTAAAAGTTTAGATTCAGGATTCCAATGATTAGCGTTATGAATTTTCAAACAATCTTCACATTCTTTTAAAGCCTTAATGTAATTTTCTAACCCATAGTCTATTTGACATTGCCACAAATGAATATTCATTGCAAAATTTCTTGCGTATTTTGGAGTAGCAAATTGTTTAGTAACTGTTTTGTATTCATTTAAATACGTAACGGCTTCTGTGTATTGTTTCTCGGCAATATATATTTCAAGTAGTTTGCCTGTGCCAATAGAAGCATATTCTTCAAGTCCTATTTCTTTTGATAAACTAATGGCTTTTTTCCAATGTTTTATTGATTTTGGAATATCCCCCAACTTATGATAAACCTCTCCTAAATTACCATAGGCTGCAGATATACTTTGCTTTATACCATGTTTTTTACTTAATTGTAAATGTTCTGTATGATATTTCTCTGCCTCTTTATAATCACCCAAATCTCTGTAAATAAAGCCTTGGTGTGCAATACTCCATCCTTCATTCAATCCATCTCCTAATTTTCTGTATAGCTTTTGTGATTTTTGTAATGTTTTGAAGGCATTCGTATATTCATCGTATTTAGCATACAAATAGCCTAAGCGAAATAGTTTATCGGCATACAGAACACTGTCTTTAATAGACTTGGCCAATTCTAATCCATTGGTGTAGATTTCTTCTCCAGTTGAAAATTCTTTAAGCTCAAAATAAACCTTCCCAATTAAGGTGTTGGCTTCAATTTCGAATTTAATATTCTTCTTCTTTTGGGCTAAATCAAGCATTTGTTTGCCTAAGACAAGAGCACTATCTGTTTTTGTAAATAGATAATGATCTTGAATCAAATCGCTCATCGCCCCAAACCTGGTTGAATCTTGTAGTTTTATAGTATACCAAACCTTAAAAAGAGAATCCTTTTCTTTTTGAGCAAAAGCATTACCAAAAAAAAACAGTGCAAATATGAATGTGAAAACTATTTTCATCTATTAATTAGTTTATAATTATTCTTCCCTTTAACTATAAACTCTATTAGTTTTTGGATGTTAATTTCCTAAGGTTTAAAATTAGTTATATATAATCAAATGTTAGAAGATTTTGCCTATCGTATCGATATTGGATGGGAAATATTCATAGGTGCAGGGGCCATTGCACTATTCATTGCTTTGATTACTATCAGTTATCAATCAATCGGCGCAGCATTGATGCAGCCATTAAAAAGTTTGCGGACTGAATAATCCCATAAAACGGCCGATAAAAAGAACGGGGGAAGAAAATTGAGGGAGTCCCATAAAAGGTTCGTTTTACGGAACTGCGTTTAGCAGGTCTACGATTTATTTTTAAAAGTTACTACAGCTCCATTGACATTAGTTATTTCCAGATTCATATTGTACAGCATTGAATTATTACTCTTTTGAGAAGAAATGGAAACAATTTTTATATTTTCGGATGAAAAATCCAATTCGTTCTCACTTCTGACTTTAACAGTTAATTCTTCGTTTGAGGCAATTGTACCAACATTTTTTGTGTCAGAGAAATCAAGTTTAATGGCGTTGTCAGCAACCTTTAATTTAGAGAGTTTATTATGTGCCAATTGTTGCTGGAATTCTACAGAGTTTTTTGCCAGCATCGTCTCTTGCCTTTGATGGTAGGGGGCGAGTATTTTCACCCATCTTGCTACAACCTCAGAATTTCTCTCTGGATTTTTATGGAGCAAGTTTGGCCAGTGCATTCCGCAAGTGGGTCCTTTTATCTCACCATTTGGTATGCCTCCAATTATATTCCAGTCTAAAAAATCAGCGCCCCTGTCAATAGTCATGATACCGGAATCAACACCAAAAAATCCATATTGTGCGGCTTCTGAATTGAACATGCTACTGAATGGTGTGTTTATTTGTGTAAAACCTCTGCCTGCCAACAACTGCGCAAGGCTAATATCATTTCCTTTTGTAACGCCAAAACTGTGTCTGAAAGCATTGGGCACAAATGATCTTGGAAGTTCACCGAGCTTATTTTGATGCATGATTTCTGCATAGGCATCAAGGTGCTGTTCAAGAATTTCTTTTGGTCGCATCACGCCATTATCATCGGCCCATTCAGCACGTGTGAATTTACCGTCGACCCACCATTCATGACCCAGACCGTGTACCGTAATCTCGAAATTGTCTTTATTATTATTTATTATATCTGCCGCTTCTTCGAGCCATGGTCCAACCCATTGACTGTTATCCCATTTATCGCCCATCCAAGTACTATGAGGCACCTTCCTTAAAATATTCTGTTTATCCCACTCGCCGAGAACTGTAGCTGCTTGTGGTTGAATTCCTAAGGCTTTCCCTAAATCCACAATGGCCTGATAATCCGCAGGTACATGGCTGCGACTTATGCCTGTTCGGTAGGGCTCCTGATATTCGCTTCCATCTTCTCCTGACCACCAACCTACATCATCAATCACCACTTGAATTGGTAGTGGTATTATTGCCTCAACAACACCTACAGAAGAATTTGATTGACCACAAGAGGCGAATAGACTACTTCCAACCAGTCCGGTGCTTACAGCTGCCGAACTTTGAATACTATCTTTCATAAATTTTCGCCGAGTCATTTTTGTCATTTCGATATATTTAAAGTTTGCCAAGTGCTTTTATTTCTGAGGATGATAGAACACGTTTGTAAATACGAACCTCATCAATCTTTCCATTAAAAAACTGATCTCCTCCCGGATAATTACCAAGCATTAATAGATTTGGAGTTCCACTTTTCGGTTTGACAGTTGATGTTGTCAATATTTCACCATCGAGATAAAAGGCATGTGTAGTTCCTTCGTAGATGTAAAGGCAATGATGCCAAGAGTTGAATTTGGGAAAAACCATATCCAAGAATGTGCCACCACCCCATTGCCAAACATCAAAACCTTTAGTTTTATACTCTTTTGCCCTAAAGCCAAACTGAATGCCTATTCCACTTGCAGAATCCACCAATACAAGCATATTTTCAGCCCCTAATTCTACGTCATATTCCGGCATTGCCATAGCGTAAAACCACCAAGAAATAGTCTTAGCTGAATCTATTGCAGGTAGATTGATATTTTTTGTATATAAGCACGATGTATTTCCATCCAAACTATAGGCACTTTTTTCATTGCCGTGCCGGTCAGTAGTTAATATTGAACCATCCGCATTCAGGCGATTATTATATCCACTTTCATCTTGAGTATTCCCATCAAAGGGATAATAGGCGATCAAGCCAGAGCTAATATCTATGTTGGAAGATAAACATGATACCAATAAAAACATTCCTAATAAAAACGCAATGTTTTTTTTCATTTATTTTATTCTCAAATTAAGCAATAACTATTTTCGGTGATTTTCTAAACTTGATAACGACAATTCCTTTTCTTTCGTAACTTAGCTATTTATGTATTCACTCATACATTGAATCTGCTATGAGCATATCCTCAATGATATCAGCAGTCTCATCAAAACTCATTTTTCTTTCTATACAGTCGATATGACTGTAGCCTCAATATTTTTCATAATTAAAAGTATTGTAACCTAACGAATCCAGCTCATTGCAACCATTCTTTACGTAAAAAACTCTTCAGGATGAAGCTATACAAGCTGTATCGTTATTCCATTGCACATTCGGCCTTACACCTATCACTTCAAGAATTTCAGAATCAACAGCTCTAGCAATACTGCCCCAAATTGCAAGAGGTTTCTTCTCTGTTATCATATTTGTTATTACTTTCGTGTTCTTCTTGCTCATCTTGTCGTACTTCAGACAGTTCATTGGTTGGTGATAAAGAATGCCAACGTAGGAATATAATCATTGATCATATATCTATTTCATGCATATTAAAAGTAAACAATTAAACCTATCGATTTGGTCAAGTCAAGAAGTCCCATAAAACGGCCAATTAAAAGAACGGAATGAAGAAGAAAGCCGATGCCCCAAAAAAGGATAGCTTTTCCCTCCAATAAATTGATGTGCTCTTTTAACTTCTCTAATTTATCGAAAGGCTGTTCTTATCCATAAAGCTTCTGAAAAAAGCTATTAACGACTTTTTGGTTTTCTGGAAAATTATGAACTTCCTTAATCTTGTTGTTCTCAATTCTCCACAATAAACAGGACATATTATCCAAGTTTTCTTCATTTCCAAGATTACTCCAGTTTCTATGACAATCGATTACATGCGTATCATTTACTCCCATTACAATGGGTTCCGCTTTAAACGAACCTTTGCCTAGTTGCTTGAAATATTCCAATACTTCTTCGACACCGTTTTTCGTTCCGCTAAGAGGATGTTCTCCTGGTATGTGCCATTTTATATTTTCATCCAGCACTTTTTTAATGCCAACGGAATCATTGTTGCCATAGGCTGTAAAAAAGCCATGTATTAAGTCTAAGTTGGGATGTGTTTGTTTCATGAATTCGAAATTTTTAATATTATTAATTTGTGTAAAAGCGTTAAGCATTGTTGTACCCCCGACGATTACAGCTCCTGTGGGCAAAGTAGTTTTTTGAATAAAATCAAGTCATTTCATGTTTGTTTTTCAATCCTTGGAAAACCATGAAAGGATTTCAGTTAATAAAGTAAATTGATTTAGTTTCGAATAAATTAAGATTCTTATACGATTTTACGATGTTCAAAAGAAGACTTACAGAAAATAGTCCCATAAAATGTTCGTTTTATGGGACTTTTCAAAATATAAGATTTTAATGGTTCGGCTCGTATGTTTGGTTCTTAGTTTGAAGATAAAATATTTAAGTTAATTGAAATACATGATTAAAGAAGGGATTTAGAGGTTCGGCTAGATACATTATAATAGATATCGTTTCATAGATTCAATACCCGTCTTTCACCTATTTCAAAGGATCGTTTTTGTACCTGCTTTTATAGCAGAACTTTCTCTTTGCTTATGGCTTTTGTTCAGGGAAGGTGGAATGAAACAGAATTAGCAATTGTTTGAGGTGATATTGATCATTGTCTTACCCATAATCAAAATCTACTTTTGATATAGACTTAAGATGTCTGGACCCAATGAAACTTGTTCGTCTCTTTTATTTGGTATTGGCCACAACACTAGAAACTTCCCCCTTTTATTTTAATAGGAATAGTTTTTATAATATTTTAAAATGAATATATATAGAAAAACTGCAATATTAGTAGGGATATTATTCATTACTGCAACGGTAGCCTCCTCGCTTAGCATATTATTAACAGAACATATACTAGAAACCCCAGATTATCTTACCGAAATTTCTTCAAATGCCTCCCAAATCGCACTCGCTGCATTGCTTATGCTGATCGATGCCGTTGCAGTTGTCGGAATTGCAATTGTCATACATCCCATACTAAAGAAATACAATGATACTTTAGCTCTTGGATATGTTGGGGCGAGAACAATTGAAAGTGTGTTCTTTACTTTTTATAGCATCATTCTGCTATCCCTTATGACATTAGGTCAAGGGTTTGCTGAAGCTGCAGCTTCCGATGTTGCCTATTTTCAAAGTATTGGAAATACGCTAATGACATTGTTCCATTGGAACTTTACAATTGGGTACGGAGTGATTTTTACCCTCTCGGCCCTACTACTAAACTATGTACTATTTAAATCAAAACTAGTGCCCCGATGGATTTCGGTATTTGGGATTATAGGAGCAACAATTTCTTTGGTAATGAACTTGCTTATTTTTTATGGTATTGAACTACCGGAAACTTTGGACATAGTAATTGCGCTGCAAGAAATGGTTTTGGCCGTATGGCTAATCACTAAAGGATTTAATGCTTCCACAATTGATTCCTTATCTACCAAAGAAACCCACACACGATTTTCAACAAAAAAATGAATTTAAACCAACAGAATGAAATAATGGAGATGGCCACACTAAGCCGATTCTAAAACTGGTTGAGCAATTCCAATCGAGTGAAATGTCGTCATAGTTACTGCTATAGGTATTCATAGTCCCATAAAACGGCCGTTTTGTAATACAAGTTTGGGAAATTGGCAGAGTCCCGTTAATCGTTCGTTTTATAGGACTATGCAAAAGAATTAAAATCCATCCATTATTTAAACTTTTGCCTATTATAGTTATCTATCAACGCTTCTGATACAATTTTGACTTTTTCGTCACCTACTCCATCAAAAGTGATTTTTTGGTTCTGTCACATCTGTTAAAATCAGGCCTATTTTTAGACAATAATAGCAGTCATGAAAAAGGTAGGCACCAGAATATCAACACATATATTTTTTTCATTAATTGAAATTTATTGCAAATATTCACAGATGCGACAGAACTGTGCTTTTTTAATGTTCATTTGCCTTCATGCTTGGGCGGAATGCAAATTATTTTTCGTTATCCAAAATAAAAAAATACTCTAACAGTTGCTCGGGTGTTCCCTTATAGGTGGCCCACTGTAAATCGCCAGCTGTTGTTTGATCGCTACCGGTAAAGTAAAGAATTGTTTTTCCATCATAATAGCACAATTCTACATCGGACGCATTACTTTCCCTAATCGTCGGGTCAATCAAAGGAATGTTATTATGGTTGGGGTCAAAGGTTACAAATGGTCGATTTTCGGGGGAATCCTCCCAATGGACCAAATCCTTGGAGCGGGTAATCCTGGTTTCATATCCTTTTTCGATGGATTCCAAATAAAGCGTATAATACCACCCTCCATTAAAGTATAGGGCAGGTCCTCCAACATATTTATCAGTACCATAAAGGGCACCTGGCATCGGTTCCCAATTTTTCAGGTCAGTCGATTCCATATACCTGAATGTAAAAGGATTCCAACGGGCATCATTGGTTTCGTAAAGAAGAATGAACTTATCTTTTCCTCTACAAACAGCTGTATTGAAGAAAAACTCTTTTCCAGAAGCTTTGAGCACGATTTGGGGTTTTGTCCATTTTTTCAAATCTTTGGAACTGGTCATTGATATTTCCGTAATCTGCCTCCAAGGTTTCCCTTTTCCAAAATTGCCCGCAAATACGTAAACACGGTCATTCCATGTCAATACCGTTCCAAATCCATGGTTTTTCAGGGGCACTGAAATTATTTTGTCCAATGCAATGTCCCTAATACGGACTTCGTCATCATGGAAATAATCCCCTGGCCTTGCCCGGGGTAAGTCCCAGAACCTTTGATTATTTTCCAATAAATATAATTTTTCGTTAAAAACAAATGGCGAAGTCTCTACCAAGGGAGAACCCAGCCTTCCTTCCTTTTGGATGGGGTTTTTCCAAATTGCCTGACCAAACATGATATTGCAAAAGCCAAATAAAATACAATAGCTAAATACTTTTTTGGAATCCATAAAACAATCATTAGTTTCTAAAATAGGTTCTGTTGCATCTTTACTATTTGAGTCTGTTTTCAGAAGATAACAAGCAACTTAAAAAATGGAAGTGCCTATAAATCAGTCTGAATGTTTTTCTTGTCATGACCAAATTATTGTAGATTTTGACAGATGCGACAGAACCGTCAAAATGATATATAAATTATTTTGTAGCAAAGTAGCCTTTGGCATTTATTTTAATCTTGAACAAACTTTTTCCTGCGGTAATAAACAAGAAATTTTCAGTTTCCCCATGTCCAAAAGTGACATTTGTAGGTCGTTCAGGGATAGAAATAAATCCTAATTGAGCTCCTTCGGCTGAATACACATATATTCCATCTGTACGAGCTAGATACAAATTTCCATCCAAATCAATTGCCATTCCATCTGGGCCAAATTCTCCGTTAAAATCGATGAATATTTTTTCATTTGATGCATTTCCATCTTTATCAAGTTCGAATTTTATTACAGCATTAAATTCAGACCATACTGGCCCCTTGACGCTTGCAACGTACAGAAATTTTTGATTTGGGGATATCAAAATACCATTTGGAGTGCCTGCGTGTTCTATAATTCTAGTAAGTGTTCCATCCAAATCAATTCGGTACACACCCATAACTGGCTGTTCCACGGGTTCATGTCCTAAATATCTCGGATCTGTAAAATATATACGTCCGGTTTCGTCTATAGTCAGGTCGTTAGGAGAATTTAATGATTTGCTCTTATAGGTCCCTGCAATAATTTCACTTTTTCCCGACTGCATATTTGTTCGGACAACACATCTTCCACCAAAATCAGCACCTAAAGCCAAAATCATGTCTCCATTGAGGTCAAAAATTATTCCATTAGACTTACCACTGGGTGATCGAAACAGGTTCGTCTCGGTAGTTTTTGGGTCATATTTCCAAATATGGCCAGCTTGCATGCCCGAACCAGTAGCATGTGTGATGTCACTAAAATACACGAAACCATCAGGACCTACCGCAGGTCCTTCAGTAAAGAAACCGCCATCAAATAATAGTTCTAGCTTTGCATTGGGATCTAGAATCTGAAATGTGCTCTTTTCAATTTCCTGAGCGAAAGAAAAGGTTAGGTACAAGAAAAAAAGGATCAGACATAAAATGGTTAAAGGAGGTTTTGAATTTTTCATAGCCTTATTGATTTGTTGCGAACAATGGGATATAGTTATTAACCAATATAGGGATATATAGTTAATGATCATATCCAATTTATATGAATTATTGACCACGATTTTTAAGGTCCCAATAAACGGCCGTTTTAAGGGAGAATTTTTCAAAAACATAAAACTTTACCAAGAGAGTCCCATACTTGGCCTCTTTTAGTAGTTTCGTTAATTCCCCTTTTACGGAACTGTTTTTTGAGGTAAACCCCTGGGGTAGGATTTTATCTGAACTCATTTGAAGTTCACGGTTTTTTCTTTTCACGAGTGATTTTTTTCAACCTTTTAGCTGAATTTTCAAAAATTTCGGTAGAAACGAGAGGGTAACATACTATTTCCTCTTTCTCCGATTCGCTCCCAATGGGAATACCTAAAATTGGTTTAACTGCATATTAAAGGGCCAAACTATACCCTGTTTTTGAAAATAAAGATGAGACTACCTACCCGAAGATTCTGTGGAACGAAATAATAAAGTAGAAAAAGAACCCAAAAAGGTCGAGGAAATATTGGAAAAATTAAGAACTTGACAGACAAAAGTTCATGTTCCCGTTCCACCTGATTTGAATCCCGACTATATATCGGGAAAATAAAACGATTTTATTAAAATTAAGATTATGCATTCTAAACAATTATCTCTTTTTATTACAGTGTTTTCGTTACTATTAGGGCTTTCCTGCAAGGACAAGGAAAGTAAAATAGCTGAAAAAGAAATCACTTCCTCTCCTAACATAATATATATTTTGGCTGACGATCTGGGCTATGCCGATTTAAGTTCTTATGGCCAGAAAAAATTTACTACTCCTAATATTGATAGGTTGGCCAAACAGGGCATGCTATTTACCCAGCACTACTCTGGTAGTACAGTCTGTGCACCAAGTAGATCCGCTTTAATGACCGGAATGCACACTGGTCATACGGTAGTGAGGGGAAACAAGGAAATACAACCCGAAGGTCAGCATCCCATACCGGAAAGCACCTATACCATTGCCGAAGCACTAAAAAAAGCTGGCTATACCACCGGAGCATTCGGTAAATGGGGATTGGGTTTCCCAGGATCGGAAGGTGACCCCAACAATCAGGGCTTCGACACTTTTTTTGGTTACAATTGCCAACGTTTGGGACATAATTATTATCCCAACCATTTATGGTCCAATAGGGATTCCATCGTCCTTGCGGGAAATAGGGGAAAAGAAGATGGCGTTTATGCCCCTGAATTGATTCATACAAAAACCTTAAAATTTTTGGAGGACAATCGCAACAATCCATTTTTTCTGTATGTCCCTTCCATTATTCCACATGCCGAACTCGCAGCTCCTGAATCCTATATGATGAAGCATAGGGGCAAGTATCCGCCTGAAAAGGCATACAAAGGGGTAGACGATGGGTCGGCATTCAATCAAGGCCCCTACAGGTCCCAAAAAGAGACCCACGCCGCATTTGCAGCTATGGTACAGCTTTTAGACAATCAAGTGGGCGAGATTATAGACAAGGTTGAGGAACTGGGAATAGCGGATAATACCCTCATCGTATTTACGTCGGACAATGGACCACATGAGGAAGGTGGCGCAGATCCTGAATATTTTGATAGCAATGGCCCATTAAAGGGTGTAAAACGAGATCTGTACGAGGGAGGAATTCGTGTACCCATGATCGTGAGTTGGCCCGGAAAGATAGCATCGAACACTCGGACCGATCATGTGTCTGCATTTTGGGATGTATTCCCCACAGTTTCCGAAATCGCTGGGGTTGATGTTCCTGATAATTTGGACGGTATTTCTTTTTTACCCACTTTATTGGGAGATGATAAGCAATTGAACCATGAATATTTGTATTGGGAATTTCATGAGAGAGGAGGACGACAAGCGGTACGGAAAGGAAATTGGAAAGCTGTAAAATACAACGTTCTAAAAAACCCAGATGCTCCCATTGAGCTTTATAATTTAATGGAAGATATTGGAGAGGAAAATAATATAGCTGCCAAGTATCCAGATATCATTGTTGAAATGGAAACGATTTTGAAAGAAGCACGAACGCCCTCCGAAATTTTTACTTTTGGTGATGGTACCTACTTGAGTGATAAATAACGTGAGTTCGATATAACAAACTATGTATTGTGCGGAATATCAGTTGATTATTTATTTGTAGTCAGGTTGAGCCTTTCGACTGCGCTCAAGGTGACAGATGCCTATTTTATTGACAAAACGGTGCTTGAAATCGATTAACTTATTGCGAACTCACGTTAAATAAGAAGAACGTTAGTTTGAGTTCGTTTTTTTATTGGAAAAGCTCCTATAAATAGGAACCCTTTTTTCACTGAATGGGATATTCTATGCTTTCTTTCAATTCATCCCAGAACTTTTCTTTAGGGATTCAAATCTATTTAACCTCAACGTATTGTTTTTCCAGAACGTGCCTACCATTATCCGTATAACCTTCCAACACAATCTGATAGGTCCCTAGAACATCCGAGGTATAAAAGTGCTGTGTAAGTTCCCTAGAATCGACCCGGACATTGGGGGCCCAAAACAATTGGGTTCTATAATCAGGAATCCTTTGTAGCCCCTTGTTGGAATAATCCGGAGAGGAATACCTCTTGTTTGACAAAGGGCTTTCCAATTCAAATTCCTTCATGTATTCACCGTTCAACCTTGGCCTAAAATCCCCTTTTTTTGAGGTAATATCAATAATGCCCCAAAATACTTCAGGACCATAGCGGTAGGGCCCCGGAAACACATGAATGCGTTCAATATCGTGGGCACTATAACCAAATACCTCATCATGGTCCTGTACCAACATGCCATCCAATAAAAGCAATGGGAGCCGTGAGCTGAAAGGGCCATCCTTGTAAGGGTTATAAGGGTCAAAGACCTCAAATACCTCCTTTCCTTCCTTCTTTCTAATTCTAGCAAGTGTAACCACCTCAACAAAGGTTTCCTTTAAGGAAGAGAAACGGGTAAAATCATCAAGAAGGTAATCTCTTCCAACATTGCCATAAAACCGGTCCCTACCGCCTTCTTCAGAAACGACAATACTTCCTTCATTGAAGTAGGCATTCTGAATCTGTAATTGAATGCTACGCTC
>JAGLKG010000209.1 GCA_023141835.1 Maribacter sp.
ATAATCCGAGCGGAAAGGAACGTGGCATAACTATTTAACGTGAGTTCGATATAAGTGAATCGATTTCAAGCACAGTTTTGTCAATAAAATAGGCCTCTGTCACCTTGAGCGCAGTCGAAAGGTCTTTAAATTACAACACTTTAATAGGTTTCGACCGAGCCTGTCTTGAGCGCAGTCGAAAGGCTCAACCTGACAACAAATCTATAAATGACTAATATTCAGTATAAAACATCATTTGCTAGGTAGAACTCACGTTATTTACAAAAAATGCACTCTAACGACCCGCTAATCGCAACTACTACTCCAAAAACTCCAAACACACAGGACTGGGTAGTTCCAGTTCATTAAGGAAACTTAAGGTGCCTTGCTCGGCATCTCTTTTAAAAACAACGATATTATTGCTTTTTTGATTAGCCACCAAAAGGAAATTACCACTGGGGTCCAACCCAAAATTACGGGGCCAATCCCCTTTTATACTTTCGCGTCCCACAAGTGAAATTTTTCCATTGTCTTGATTTACCTTAAAAATAACAATAGTGTTTTCTCCACGGTTGGATCCATATAGAAACTTGCCATCTTTGGACAAGTGTATGTCGGCACAATAACTATCCCCTTCAAAATCAGGAGCCAAAGTAGTCTGTGTTTGCAATTCTGTATACGTTCCATCTGCATCTCTTTGGAATACAGTTAGGGTGGAATTCAATTCATTGATTACATACAGGTATTTGCCATCCTGACCAAAAGTGAAATGCCTAGGCCCTGCTTTTAACGGTAAATCCAATGTGGGTTGGTCAGAAGGCACAAAATTATCTTCTTCCAACGTATAGCGCTTAAGGGCATCCAATCCCAAATCGGCCACAAAAAGTCCGTCTTTGGTAAATTTAGCGGCATGGGCATGGGAGGTTTTTGTCGTATCCAATACCTTATGGTCTATAAATTGAGGGTCGGACATAAGCTCGCCTCCGTTACCCAACTTAAAAATAGAAACGCTTCCACCTGAGTAGCTTGAAGCTGCCAAATAGTGCCCGTCTTCAGAAATACCGATATGACATGGGTGCGCACCTAGCGTAGCATCGGAATTGATGGCCTTTAAGCTTGCCCCTTCAATACTAAAGGCTGCTACTCCACCGCTTGATCCTTCATATCTATCCGTTTCCTCGACGGCGTACAGATATTTCTTATTGGGCGAAATCTCTAAAAATGACGGATTGCCCATAGGTGCTGCCAATATCTTGTTCGATAATTCCCCGGTCGTGGCATTGAACGTATAACTATAGATACCCTCACTACCATTCTCGGTATAGGTGCCCACAAAGAGTATGGAATTTTTCAATGGTTCATTGGTTTTACAACTACTAAAAATAAGTAAAGAGAATAGGGTAATAAAAAAGCACAGCTTCATAGATTAAATATAAAATAATCCCTAAAAGTAACAACTTAAATCGACATTACGTTATCGGACTTCCAAAACGGTCTTCACCTCTCTCCTCAAGAAATATCCAGTAACAATCGTTGCCAGAATATCAGA
>JAGLKG010000021.1 GCA_023141835.1 Maribacter sp.
TTCCCCTGGTGGAGGACCTTCCTCAGCAGGTTGAAAAATAAATTTTATCGTACCTCTAATCTTATCGCGGTTCTTGGAAAGTATTTCTGCAACGCCCATCAGGATTGCTATGTGTGTATCATGCCCACAAGCATGCATAACGCCAACTTTTTCTCCTAAAAACTCAGACGTAACATTGGATTTAAAAGGTAGGTCATTGCGTTCTGTAACCGGTAAGGCATCAATATCGGCCCTTAGAGCCACCACTTTTCCGTCACGTTTTCCTTTTAAGATGCCAACAACACCAGTGTGAGCAACCCCGGTCTGCACTTCAATTCCCAAAGCATTCAAATGTTTGGCAATCTTTTCCGCTGTTTTAAACTCCCGATTGGACAGTTCCGGGTTTTGATGGAATTCCCGTCGCCATTCAATAATTTTACTTTCAATCGCATTGTAATCCTTAACTGAAATAGTGGTCTGTGCCATTGCAAAACTTCCTAAAAGAAGTATCCCGATGCAAATAAATTTGTTCATAAGTGGTTGGTTCAAAATTTAATAAGTCTATATTTTTTATCCTGAAGGTGGATCAGAGCGGTCATGGCCGAAAGTGATAATTGTACCCCGTTCATGAGATCATTTTTTGGAATTCCCCTCGCCACGGACGATTGTCCACAGAACACGATTTTTCCACCAGCATTCAATAAGGCTGTAATCAAACCATGGTTGGGGTTATGGGTGCCGTATCGTTTTTGGTAGGCCTCATTTGAAATTATGTCCTTTGAGGCATTACCATGAATGACCAGTGCAAATTTTAATTGGGCCGCCGGAACGCCACTTTGTGCATGCATGTTGAGAAAGCGTGCAGCGGTTTCAATAGTAGGATTGATTTTATGATGCTCTCCTGGAGAGTTCATTATCTCAAATACCGCTTTGTATTCTTTGGTGGTATCTACCTTGAAATCAGGATTTTTGACCTCGAAGACGTTTCCATATGCCGTGATGATCGGCCCCGATTTTTTGGTCTGTGCAGTAATCGATATACTGAAAGCCAAGCTTAAAATGAAGAGAGATTTATTAAGTTTAGGCATGCTTTTTCTTTGAATGTTTAAATATATTCAAATACCGGGAATATTCAATTTGCAATGTTCATAATTATTGGGGGATGATTTTAGGATACGCTGAATAATGGCTAAATTCACGATTCTAAATTTTTAGCGAATTGAAAAGCTTTATAGATGAATTGAATGATGCTCAAAGGGCGCCAGTACTCCACAAGGATGGGCCATTAATGGTCATTGCCGGTGCGGGATCTGGAAAGACAAGGGTTCTGACATATCGTATTGCGCATCTTATGGCGCAAGGAGTTGATTCATTCAACATTTTGTCATTAACCTTTACGAATAAGGCGGCCCGGGAAATGAAGAAGCGAATCGCCGATATTGTCGGAAGTTCGGAAGCCAAGAACTTATGGATGGGTACCTTCCATTCCGTTTTTGCCAAATTATTGCGCTTTGATGGCGATAAATTGGGATATCCGAGCAACTTTACCATTTACGACACTCAAGATTCACAACGATTAATAGCATCAATTATCAAGGAAATGGGACTTGATAAGGACATTTATAAGTACAAGCAGATTCAAAACCGTATTTCTTCGTATAAAAATAGTCTGATTACCGTTAAGGCATATATGCAAGACCCTGATTTGATAGAGGCCGATGCCATGGCCAAACGCCCAAGAACGGGTGAAATCTATCAGCACTATGTAGATCGCTGTTTTAAGGCAGGTGCGATGGATTTCGATGACCTTTTACTCCGGACCAACGAACTATTGACCCGTTTTCCACAGGTCTTGATGAAATACCAGGATCGGTTTAGATATATATTGGTAGATGAGTACCAAGATACCAACCATTCCCAGTATCTAATTGTAAAAGCACTTTCAGACAGATACCAGAATATCTGTGTTGTGGGTGATGATGCGCAAAGTATTTATTCCTTTAGAGGGGCAAACATTAGCAATATCCTTAATTTTCAAAAGGATTATGAGAATGTGGGCATGTATAGACTGGAACAAAACTATCGTTCTACCAAGAATATCGTCAATGCTGCCAACTCAATAATTGCAAAAAACAAAAATCAACTTGAAAAGGTAGTCTGGACCGCTAATGATGAAGGTGCAACCATCAAAGTACATAGAAGTGTTACTGATGCGGAGGAAGGGAGGTTTGTTGCTAGCTCAATATTTGAGAACAAAATGCAGAGCCAGCTTCCAAATGGACATTTTGCGGTTTTGTATCGAACCAATTCCCAATCCAGGGCCATTGAAGATGCATTGCGTAAAAGGGATATCCCTTATCGTATTTATGGTGGACTCTCCTTTTACCAAAGGAAGGAGATCAAGGATGTATTGTCATACTTAAGGCTGGTCATTAATCCTAAGGATGAGGAAGCCTTAAAACGTATCATCAATTTCCCCACACGTGGTATAGGGCAGACAACCATTGATAAACTGGTAGTGGCAGCGAATCATTACGGGCGCTCGATTTTTGAGGTCATGGGGAATCTTGACCGTATAGATTTAAAGATCAATGCCGGCACCAAACGAAAGCTCGATGATTTTGTGACCATGATCAAGAGCTTTCAAATTATGAATGAAAGTTCTGATGCCTTTACCCTTGCAGAACATGTATCTAGGAAAACAGGGGTGCTGTTGGAGTTTAAAAAAGATGGAACCCCTGAAGGGATTGCCCGAATGGAGAATATTGAAGAGCTCCTAAATGGTATAAAAGATTTTGTTGAGGGTCAGAAAGAATTGGCCGATGCCACTGGTGATATTGGAGAGTTTCTTGAGGATGTGGCCCTAGCAACAGATTTGGATAAGGACACGGGCGACGACGATCGTGTGGCATTGATGACCATACATTTGGCAAAAGGGTTGGAATTTCCGTACGTGTATATAGTTGGCATGGAGGAAGATCTCTTTCCATCTGCGATGAGCATGAATACCCGCAGTGAATTGGAGGAAGAGCGTCGTTTATTCTATGTGGCTTTGACTAGGGCCGAGAGCCAGGCCTATTTGACCTATACCCAAAATAGATATCGTTGGGGAAAACTGATTGATGCCGAACCCAGCCGTTTTTTGGAGGAAATAGATGAAAAGTATATTGAAAATCTTACACCTGTCACCAATACCTATAGATACAAGCCATTGATTGACAGTGATATTTTTGGGGATGTTGACAAAAGCAAACTAAGGCAGGTAAAGCCCTTAAAGGGGAACCCACCAGTTGTAGGCCGACCCAATGAAACGCAATTAAGAAAATTAAGAAAACTAAAACCAGAATTGTCCAAACCCATTGGGAACAACACTATCACTGACCTTGACCTAACTGAAGGAACTTTGGTAAACCATACACGGTTTGGTAAAGGTGTAGTAGTTAAGATTGAGGGTGTTGGGAATGATAAAAAGGCAGAGATTAAGTTCGATAAGGGTGATATTAAAAAACTATTGCTTCGCTTTGCGAAATTGGAAATACTTTCGTCCTAACCATATAGAATCAATAAAGCAAAATAACCATGACAATAAGCCTTTTAAAGCTTTCAGTTTCAATGACCCTTTTGCTGGTTATGACCTGTGGTAAAACCACAGAAAAAGAAGCAAGGCAAGTAGAGATTGATGATAGCGAAGTTCAGGAACTGGCCGACGTGGATGCAGCAGACTATTGGGATGAAACCGAACTGGTATGGAGCGATGAATTTGATGGGGACAGCTTATCAGAGGAAAACTGGGACTTTGAAACAGGCTCCCATGGCTGGGGCAATAATGAACTTCAAAATTATGTGGAAAACTCAAATATTGAGGTTAGTAATGGGACTCTTAAGATAATCGCAAAGAAAGAGCCGTCAGGAAGCAGTAATTATACATCTGCCAGACTGAACAGTAAAAACTCCTTCCGATATGGAAAAATAGAAATACGGGCTAAAATCCCTGAACATAAAGGCAATGGCATATGGCCGGCTTTATGGATGTTGGGCTATGATATTCAAACCGTTGGCTGGCCCGCTTGCGGCGAAATTGATATAATGGAGTATGTGAGTTATAGCCCCAATGAAACTCATTTTTCTATTCATAGTGCTGCCAATAACCATGTAGATGGGACCCAGGTGACTTCTGGCCCCTTACCACTTGAGACCATTGAAGAGGAATTTCACACGTATGGGTTTTTGTGGACCGATAAATATTTGAAATTTTATATTGATAATAGTGAAGACATAAAGTTGAATTTTAGAAGACCTTCGATTTCAAATTCTGAAAATTGGCCTTTCTCAAAACCCTTCTATTTTCTTATGAATATTGCCGTAGGCGGTAATTGGGGTGGTCTTGAAGGTGTTGATGACAGTATTTTCCCTGCCGTCATGGAAGTGGATTATGTTCGGGTTTATAAAGCGAAATAAGAACGACCAATGTAAATTTATTTGAATCAAAGTAATGGCCGAATTTATAAAGATATACCCTGAAAATCCCAATCCCAAGGAAATTGCTAGGGTAGTACAGGTGCTTCGTAAGGGTGGGCTGATTATTTACCCTACAGATACCGTATACGCACTTGGGTGTGATATAACCAATACTCGGGCATTGGAAAAAATTGCGCGTATTAAGGGAATTAAACTCGAGAAGGCGAACTGGTCCTTTATCTGTGCCGATTTAAGTAATCTTTCGGATTATGTTAGGCAAATAGATACTTCGACCTTTAAAATTCTTAAACGTGCCTTACCAGGCCCCTATACCTTTATTCTTCCTGGCAGTAATAATTTACCAAAAGGCTTTAAGAAGAAAAAAACAGTGGGTATCAGAATACCCGATAACTCTATTGCCCAGACCCTGGTTCGGGAGTTGCGAAATCCTATTGTTTCAACATCAATTTATGATGAGGATGAAATGCTCGAGTATACGACAGATCCCGAGTTGATTTATGAAAAATGGGAGAACCTTGTAGATGTTGTCATTGATGGGGGGTATGGAGACAATGTAGCTTCGACGGTAATAGATTTATCAGATGGCGAATTTGAGGTCATTCGAGAAGGTAAGGGGAGCTTGGATATTTTCTAATACATTTATTTGTTAAACACAAAAAAGCCGCCTTGACGATACTGTCAAGGCGGCTTTTTGAACATTTATATTCTTAGTTATTGATAGCGGGATCTTTCATGCCCTCTTCTATCATACTATAAAACTGATCGATTTTTGGAAGAACAACAATTCTTGTTCTTCTGTTCTTTGATTTTTCAGTTTGCGATACAGGAACATACTCAGCTCTACCTGCTGCAGTCATACGTTTTGGATCTACATTGTAGTCATTTTGTAATACTCGAACTACCGCAGTTGCTCTTTTAACACTTAAATCCCAGTTATCCAATAAAACATCTTTTGGTCCATAAGGAACATCATCAGTATGACCTTCTACCATGAATTCAAAGTCAGGCTTATTGTTCACTACTTGTGCAACTTTGCCTAAAACTTCTTTGGCGCGGCTAGTAATGTTGTAACTTCCACTCCTGAACAATAACTTGTCAGAGATTGAAACAAACACAACACCTTTTTCTACACTGATTTCAATGTCCTCGTCATCCAAGTTGCCAAGAACTCCCTTTAGACTTTGTACTAAAGAAAGATTAACTGAATCACGGCGAGTAATCGCAGCGCTCAACTTTCGGATTGTCAAATCTTTTTCTTGAAGACTTTCCAATGATTTTTCCAGATTTGCAGCTCCCTTAGCACTCAAGTCCGTCAAATTCCCCATATTATCAATCAAGACCTGATTATTGTCCTTAAGAAATTTGGCCTGATCTTCCAGGGATTGTACCCTTGCATCGGCAGTGGCTTTTTCCTCAACACAAGTGTTCAGCTTTACCGTAGCTGAATTCAACAAATCCTGAGTTTCTTTTTGTTTCGCTTCCAAATCTGAAAACTTCTTTGATGAAACACATGAGGATAACAATAATGTTACTCCTAAACAACCTAAAATAATTCTCTTCATAATGATATATATAACGTGTATTAATTTATACTCTACTAATGAATCTAATTCAAGTTCAAAAATATATAATTACAATCCCTTAGATTCGGCAAAATTAGTTAATCTTTTATTAAAATGTTAAATTTTTTTACGTGATGCACAAAATGTGACCATACTATGGATTTTGTAACATAATAATTCCTTATAAAACTTACCTTTTCACGCTTTTTATACATTTTAACAAATTTGGAGTAAAAGCTTAAATGCGCATTTAAAATTGCAAGGGAGTGCTTGTACTTGTTTTGGGAAATAAAGCGGATAGCAGCAACTCCATCAAGAACCAACCTCAAAAAGATGATAACAAATGCTTTTCGTCTGGGTAGATTTTTTGTTATTGAAAAGAGCGAATTCCTAAAGTTCAGGTAGGTCTTTTTTGGGTTCATGTTGCTTAAGGTAGAACCACCCAAATGAAACACTTCAGAAGCACCTATATAATAAACCTTATATCCTTGGTTTTGGGCCCGCCAGCAGAGGTCTACCTCTTCTTGATGGGCAAAATAATCCTCGTCAAAACCGCCAAGCTTTCTGTATACCTTACTTTTAATGAACATGCACGCCCCAGTTGCCCAGAAAATCTCCCTACTGTCATTATATTGCCCTTTGTCCTCTTCCAATTCTTGAAAAATCCTTCCTCGGCAAAAAGGGTAGCCCAATTGATCGATAAACCCTCCTGCTGCACCTGCATATTCAAAATATTGTCTGCGTAGTAAATCCAATATTTTAGGTTGTATGATAGCGGCTTCAGGTAGGTCTCTGAATGCTTCTTTAATAGGTTCCAACCAATTCTCGGTAACCTCAACATCTGAATTCAAAAGACAAAAAACATCAGCTTCAACAGATTGGAGTGCGTCATTATAACCTTTGGCAAAGCCTCCGTTCTCCGTATTTTGCAAGATTTTGATTGATGGAAAATTCGCATTGATAAAAGCCACTGACCCATCAGTGGAGGCATTGTCAGCAACATATATATCCACCCCCTCGGAATATCGTACAACCGAAGGTAGGTATCTCTCCAAAAGAACCTCTCCATTCCAATTGAGTATGACAACGGCTATCCTCAAATCGGTTGCAAATTAACGGCTAAAATCAGGAATATACTCTAAAAAATGGTATTTTTCTTGGGTATAATCCATTTTACAATAGAAATGTTGCAGCCCGTTGGTTACCATTAAAAAATTTGCCTTTAGTTGCATGTTGTATCTGGCTATCTGATCAAATGTTTGTTGGGTTATCGTTATTTTTGGGGCCTTACATTCAACCAAAATAGAAATATTGCCCTTTTGATCGAAGACCACAATATCATATCTCTTTTTCAATGAATTAATAGTCAACTGTTTCTCGACATTGATTAGACTTTTAGGATATTTTTTTTCCATGATAAGAAATTGTACGGTATGCTGCCTCACCCATTCTTCGGGCTGTAGCACCACGAACTTTTTACGGATTGCATCAAAAATATGGATTTTATTTTCGCTATTTTTGAAACGAAAGTCATAGGTCGGAAAGTTTAACGGTTGCATATGGCAAATTTGATGATTTTTTTTGGATGGATGAAGTAAAACAACTTGTTGCCGATATACGAAATGGAAATATAAAACCTGTATATTTTCTTTTTGGAGAGGAAACCTATTACATTGATAAGATCTCGCAGTTTATTGAAAAGAATGTGTTGTCGGAAGAAGAAAAAGGCTTCAATCAAATGGTGCTTTATGGCAAGGAAGTCAGCATCCAAGATATTGTCAGCAATGCAAAACGCTATCCTATGATGGCCAAACGGCAGGTTGTGATCGTAAAGGAGGCGCAAGAATTATCACGCACCATTGAGCAGCTTACCGATTATGTTGAGAACCCTCAGCCAAGTACTGTTTTGGTTATCTGCTACAAATACAAGAAGCTCGACAAACGAAAAAAATTGTATAAAGCCGTCGGTAAGCATGGTATTTTGTTCGAAAGCAATACCCTTTATGAGAACCAGGTTTCCGAATGGATTAGAAAGGTATTAAAAGGCAAAGGCTATAGCGTTTCCCACAAAGCGGCCATATTGCTCGTCGAATTTTTAGGAACTGATTTAAGTAGGATCAGTAATGAGTTGGATAAGCTCACTTTGGTATTGCCTCAAGAGGCCCAAATTACACCATCTGATATCGAGACACATATCGGCATCAGCAAAGACTACAATAATTTTGAATTGAAGAAGGCTATAGGCGAAAAGAACATTTTAAAGGCTACAAAGATTATAAATTACTTTGCGCAAAATCCTAAAGACAATCCTTTTGTTCTGACCATAACCCTGTTGCATAATTTTTTCTCGCAACTTTTGCAGTACCACGGGCTTAATGATCATTCTCCCAAAACCGTTGCCAGCGCCTTAAGAATAAACCCGTATTTTGTCGGGGAGTACCAAACGGCTGCAAAAAATTACCCAATGCGGAAAGTAAGTGCTATAGTTTCCCATTTACGTGAAATGGACTTAAAAGGCAAGGGGGTTGGTGCTGTCAATACTTCGCAGACCGATCTTTTAAAGGAGTTATTGGTAAAGATATTTTGATTATTTCTTATCCATACTGTATTTTCCAGGCCCCAATATAATAATCACGACGAAAATCACCAGGAACATCAATGCTTTTTCTTTGACCTTAAAGGGATCTGCAGCATGATGCACAAAACCTATTATCGACATAGTAATGGCCGAATATACCGCAGCCCATCTGGTATTAAACCCAATTATTATGAGAATGGGGCAAACAAACTCTCCAATCACTGTAAGAAACAGTGACGGTGCAGCACCTATGCCCACAGAATCTGCAAATTCAAGATTCCCGTTGAGTAATTTTTGAAATTTTGGGATACCATGGCTCAATAACATGGCAGAAGGGACAATTCGCAACAAAGCTAGTCCAATATTGGATTGTAGGTTATTTTTCATACAAGGTTAAATTTGAAAGCATATAAAAGTAATAATTATTTAATACATCGATGCCGACGGCAATTTTATTGTACCCAACATCAATACACCTGAACCAGAAATCAAAAACTAGGAAAGAAAAAACCACCTGCCAGCACTTTATATTCGAAATGCCAGTTTTATACTATCTCAGTTTCGGATAATCCGACGGATTGGCTTCATGCATTATAGCGTATACTTTTTCGAAAATATCCTCGGCATTAGGTTTTGAAAAGTAATCTCCATCCGTGCCATAAGCAGGCCTGTGAGCCTTTGCGGTAAGTGTTTGGGGAGTACTGTCCAAATAGTTATAACCCCCTTGATTCTCTATTATTTCATGAATTAGATAGGCCGAACATCCACCGGGCACATCTTCATCAATAACCAATAATCTGTTGGTTTTTTGAATACTTTTTAAAGTTTCATGTTCAATATCGAAAGGTAATAAGGTTTGTGCATCTATAACTTCAGCATCGATACCTACCTCTGCCAATTCCTTGGCAACCCTAAGCACTATCCTCAGAGTAGACCCATATGAAAGTAAGGTGATATCATCACCTTGTTTTAAAGTCTCCACAACTCCGATTGGAGTACAGAATTCCCCAAGATTATTAGGCTTTTTTTCTTTAAGTCGATATCCGTTTAGGCTTTCAATGATGAGGGCCGGTTCATCGCCCTTCATTAGTGTATTATAAAACCCTGCAGCCTGGGTCATATTTCTTGGAGTCAGAATATACATGCCGCGGAGCAAATTGATCAGCCCTCCCATTTGGGAGCCTGAATGCCAAATACCTTCTAGGCGGTGCCCCCGTGTTCTGACAATCAATGGGGCCTTTTGTTTTCCAAAACTCCTATAGAGCATGGTGGCCAAATCATCGGTCAGTGTTGCCATGGCATAAAATATATAATCCAAGTACTGGATTTCTGCAATAGGTCTTAGCCCTCGAAGCGCCATTCCTATTCCTTGCCCGATTATGGTGGTTTCACGAATACCCGTATCAGCGATTCGAATTTCTCCAAACTTTTTTTGAAGTCCCTCTAAGCCTTGATTAACATCACCAATGGTTCCACTATCTTCACCAAAAACCAAGGCTTCTGGATATTTATCAAAAATCCTTTCGAAATTATCCCTTAAAATTACTCTGCCGTCAACATCCTTGGACTCTTGGTCATACGAAGGTTTTATTTCTGAAATGTTGGTGATTTTATTGGCGCTTTCATTGTAAAGATGTGCACTGAACTTAGGTTGCATTCCCTCTAAAAAACGATTTACCCAATCAACCAGGGCGTCTTTTTCCTTTGATTCTTCGCCTAAAAGATAACGTAGGACTTTACGTGAAACCACGGCCAGATCTTTTTTAACTGGTTCTTCAATCGCTATAAGATCATTTTTTAGTTTGGCGATGATCTTTTTGTTCGCACTTTTTGCTGCAACATTTTCCAAAAGACCTACCAAGGTCTTTTTCATGGGCTTATGCACGGATAAAAATTCCGACCATGCTTCCTTTTTGGCGATTCTTACCGTTTGTCGAATATCCTTTTCAATCTCATTTAGTTCATCTTCCGTTGAAATGCCTAAATCCAATATCCATTCCTTGAACCGCTTGTTGCAATCATTTTCCTTTTCCCATTGCAAACGCTCTTGGTCCTTGTAGCGTTCATGTGAGCCAGATGAGGAATGCCCTTGGGGCTGGGTGAGTTCAGTCACATGTATGATTACAGGTACATGCTGCTCTCTGGCAATATCAGAAGCGTTTTCGTAGACATGCATAAGCGCCGTATAGTCCCAACCTTTGACTTTCAATATTTCATACCCGCCATGTTCTTCGTTCCTTTGAAAACCACTTAGCATTTTAGATATGTCTTCCGTGGTCGTGTGATATTTGGCCGGAACAGATATACCATACTCATCATCCCAAATGCTAATGACCATCGGAACTTGAAGTACGCCACCCGCATTTATCGTCTCAAGAAACATCCCCTCACTTGTACTGGCATTACCAATGGTTCCCCAGGACACTTCGTTGCCTTTGTTCGAAAACTTCGGAGCATTGATACTGGGTAAATTACGATAGACCTTTGAGGCTTGTGCCAATCCCAAAAGTCGGGGCATTTGCCCTGCTGTGCAAGAGATGTCAGCACTACTGTTCTTTTGTTGTGTTAAATCTTTCCAAGAACCATCTTCATTAAGACTATAGGTAATGAAATGCCCACCCATTTGCCTACCGGCGCTCATAGGCTCCTTTTTTATATCTGTAGTAGCGTAAAGGCCATGGAAGAACTCCTTTGGACTTAAAAGACCAATGGCCATCATGAATGTTTGATCTCTATAGTAACCACTTCTAAAGTCACCATTCCTAAAAGATCTAGCCATAGCCAGCTGCGGAAGTTCTTTTCCATCGCCAAAAATACCGAACTTGGCCCTACCCGTTAACACTTCCTTTCGTCCCAAAAGACTACAAACCCTACTTAAAACCGCTGTTTTATAATCGTCAAGGATTTGCGTTCTAAAATCGTCAAAAGAAATGTCGCTACTTGTTTTTGGGGATATATCCATTTAGGGTACTTTGGCTTTTTACAAAAATACCAAACAGTAAGGGTTTTTGCAACCTATAAATTGGTTAAAATATTCAATTATCGTTAAATAATATGTTAATTGAATACGTATTATCTATGAAAATAGAAGAAAGGAGACTTTATAATGAGAATACATCAACAGATTAAAACCATTTTCTTGTAAAAAGCCCGGTAAGGGTCCTAGGGCTTAAAGTAACTATGAATCTGATTTTTTCTTCATAATTGGGTTGTGAAACCTCCCAACCATTATTAGAATACATTGGAAAATACAATTCGAAATAATCCGTGACCAAATTAAGGCGAATACCTGAATCATAGACGAGTCGTTCCTTTTCGTTCTTCCTTTTCATAAAACCGAAATCACTATAGAATTCTATCCATCTCCAAACATTAAGGCTTGTGTTAACAGTTGCCATCCAATTGTTCGAGAAAGGATTTTCAAGTTTTGATTTAAAGCCACCTTCGGCAATAATGATTTGTTGGCTATATATTCCTGTTTCCTCGGATCGCCCCAAATAATTATAATCGAACAAATAATCATTGGGTCTGTCCAAGGCAAAATCAAAAAAGCTCTCATTGGGGTCTATGGTGTTGCTTAAAAATTTACCGGCAAAGAACCTGATATTGAATTGTCTGTTGTTTTCAAAAAGCTTTCGGTACTCCATTTCAAAAGTAAGCTTGCTAAAATCACCACTATATTGGGCATCTGCGAACCATGAGAAGTAATCTATAATTCCATTGTTAATGTGGGTAAACCTCGCGTTTAAAACACTGTAGTCCGGATCTGTTTCCACATTTTCCAAATTATTGTCCTTGTCCCTAAAAACATTGATATACCGCATACTTACAAAATCACGTCGATTGGAACGTAAATTATCTGGACGCCACCCAAAACCAAGGGAGGGCGTGATAGTAGAATACCGTGAATTTCGTTGATAATGAAAAGAAGACCCCCTAAGACCATAATTGGCCACATACAGCCCACTTTTGCTTAGATATTTTCTGTAGTTCAATTTACCATAACCCACAAGAGCCTTTTCCCTAAGGGCATATGAGGGAGCAAAGTCATAAACAAATGGCTTTTCCAAAAAAGTCTTATTATATATGCGCATACCTGGAGACCAGCCATCGTAAATGTTAAAATTCAAGATAGGAACATAGAAGATTTGGTTGTAATATGGGTCTTCCACATCTTTAAAAAAGCGGAACTGGAATTTTTTGTTACTGGAAAGAAAACCCTTTAATGATTTCCAATTGTCACGCTGGTTGAATTCGGGAATTTTATGGTCATAATTCAAGACCAATTTGTCCTCTGTTCCTCTAGGAATGGTAAAAGTCTTTTCAGTTGAAATGTTCGAAAACCAATATTTTGAGACTATCGAATCTTTTTTAATGCCGAACATAGAGATTGGAACATTGGTGCCTTCCTTATTTTTGATTGTCACTCTAAGAGAATCGTTGGTTTTCTCAATTTTCTTTATCTTAAAATCTATCTTTCTGGCAGTCGACAGATAATCATTGAAGAACCAATCAATATCAATGTCAGTAGACCTTTTCAGAATCGATTTAAAATCAATGACCTTGACAGAATTAAGGGAATAGTGTTTGTAAAAAGTTTTTAGGCTTTTATCTATGTAATCTTTGCCTATATAATCTGCCAAATAGGCCAAGCCCATACCAGCCTTATATTTATTGGCAATTTTTTGATTGAATTTTATCAAGGAATCATTTGGTGTTATTAAGGCCTGATCCAAGTTTCTCCTAGCGGTAAACATATATAAAAATGGATACTGTTCATTGAAATCCATTTTTGCCAAATTAAAACCTTTGACACCCCATAATCTAGATAGTTTTCCCAAAAGCTTTTGTTCGGGATAATTAATATCCACATAAGCGATCATCAAATAATTTGCCATGGCGTCGGTAAGCCATTGCTCTTTTCTGGGGTCAAGATAGAGGGTTTCCTCTAAGAACTTGTTCAAGGCCGTTTTAAGAAATTTCATTTCGAACTGAAATTGTTCCTCATAAGGTCTAATGAATAAGGGTAGTTGATTTATGCCGTAAAGCGGGCTCTTATCATAGTCCTTTTTACTGACCAATAGCTGGGAATGGGGATATTTCCCTAAGTTTTCATAAATGAATTTTGTAATCTTATTGATTGAAATTCCTTGGGCTATTGCGTCATACTTGGATGCTTCAATATCCGTGACCACAGTCATATATGGCGTTACATGTGTTGTGAATTTCTTCTGGGGGCTTAGTAGTATCTCACAATTCTTTTGTTGAATAGCCTCTAGTTGAGCCTGTTGTCCTCCTGGGAATATGGAGTTTCCCAAATTTCTATAATTGGTGGTCAAATACAGATTTTCCGGATATGTGATATTGACCGTTGTCCTGGTCACACCGGTATAAAGGTCTTCGAGGTTCTTATTGGAATACAAGTGCCATTTACCATCAAAAACGGCAGGTGTGAGATACCAATCCTTTAAGTAGTATTCGTTCTTATTGTTGTAACCATAAGCGGTATACTTATTGGGAGGTAATTTTATCGTATAGGTAATAAAGAGTTGGGCCGTTTCACCGGGCAAAAGAGATTTGTTCAAATCTATCTTTATAATATCCTTTTCAATCGTTCTTTGCCATTGGAGCCCCCTGTATTCATCATCTACAGCACTAATGATATTGGTATGTCCGCGCTCATGCTCCTTTGCCAAATGAAGGCTTTTTTTGAATTCTTCCGCAAAGCGTTTGGCGAGCCCGGTGTTTTTATTCGAATAGGCATGTGCCCAATCATTGAAATAAAGAACTTCCAAAGGGTATTTTGAGGTATTCTTATACGTAAACTCCTGTTGAATGTTCAGCTCTTTTGTTTCGCCATTCAGTGAAACGGTCAGCGTGTTTTTATGCTGTGCCGAGGAGTGCTCAACCCCTAAAAGCAGGAGGAGCATAAAATATAAACAGAAATGTACGCTTTGTTTCAAATAACAGAATTAAAAGTTGGGACTCAACAAACGGCCCTTGTAGAAAGAATCTAATATTTCAACGACTTCAACCTCGGTGTCCGCAATTTTAATTAAATCCAAATCTTTAAGACTAACGTTACCTTCATTAAGCATCATTGTTTTTATCCAGTCGATTAAACCACTCCAAAATTTCGACCCAACCAAAATTATCGGGAATTTTTCGATCTTATTGGTCTGTATAAGGGTTATCGCTTCAAAAAGTTCGTCCAACGTCCCAAACCCTCCGGGCATTACTACAAATCCTTGCGAGTATTTTACAAACATTACTTTACGAACAAAGAAGTAGTCAAAATCAAGACTTTTATCACTATCAATGTACGGATTGTCATGTTGTTCAAAAGGCAGGTCAATATTCAGGCCAACCGAAGTTCCGCCTGCTAGATGAGCCCCTTTATTGCCAGCTTCCATGATTCCTGGGCCACCTCCCGTGATAATACCATAACCAGCTTCAGAAATACTTTTTGAAACACTAACGGCAAGTTCGTAGTATTCCATATGATCTTTGGTTCGTGCGGAACCAAAAATAGACACACAGGGCCCAATAGCGCTCATTCTTTCAAACCCATTGACAAATTCCCCCATTATTTTGAAGATAGCCCAAGAGTCGTTGATCTTGATTTCGTTCCATCCTTTATGATGCCGTTCTTTTCTCATATTAAAAAGGTATTACTCTACATAAACTCGATGAAACCCGAGTTAGTATAATTTTATGAATTTTCACGGACCGCCATTTCAAGTTTTTCTGGATGCAAACCCAATTCTTTTCTCAAAAATTTGGCGGTGTAGCTCTTTTGGTCCTTACACATTTGTTCTGGTGTACCTTTTGCAACAATCATACCACCGCCTCTGCCACCTTCATAACCAATATCAATGATGTAATCTACCATTTTTATTACATCTAAATTATGTTCAATGACCAATATAGTATTTCCTTTGTCCACCAATTTATTCAAAACTTCCATCAAAACACGTATGTCTTCAAAATGAAGTCCAGTTGTGGGTTCATCTAAAATATAGAAAGTATTGCCAGTATCACGTTTGGAAAGTTCGGTTGCCAGTTTTATGCGCTGTGCCTCGCCACCCGATAAAGTGGTCGATTGCTGCCCTAATGAAATATAACCCAACCCAACGTCTTGTATGGTCTTTAGTTTGCGGTGAATTTTGGGTATCAACTCAAAAAAGGAGACCGCATCGTTAATCGTCATTTCCAATATATCTGAAATCGATTTCCCTTTATATCTTATTTCCAGTGTCTCACGATTAAAACGTTTACCATTACAGGTCTCACATTCTACATAAACATCGGGTAAGAAATTCATTTCTATGATTCGAAGACCCCCTCCTTGGCAAGTTTCGCAGCGTCCACCTTTGACATTAAAACTAAAACGACCAGGTTTGTAACCCCTAATGGCAGCTTCTGGGGTTTTAGTGAAAAGCGAACGAATCTCACTGAAAACACCAGTGTAAGTAGCAGGGTTTGAACGCGGGGTTCTGCCTATCGGGGATTGATTAATATCTATTACCTTGTCTAGATGTTCGAGTCCCTTAATCGATTTATAGGGCATTGGTTTGCGAACACCATTGAAGTAATGGGCATTCATAATAGGGTAGAGGGTCTCATTGATCAAAGTGGATTTTCCGCTACCCGATACTCCAGTAACTCCGATCATTTGTCCTAAGGGAATATCTATGGTCACATTTTTTAAATTATTCCCTGTACAACCTGATAACGTTATTTTCTTACCATTACCTTTTCTTCGCTTTTTGGGTACGGCTATTTCTTTTGTACCATTAATATAATCAGCAGTCAACGTATGATGTGCTTTTAATTCATCTGGTGTTCCCTCAGAAATGATCTCCCCACCGTGATGACCTGCTTTAGGACCCATATCAATTACATGATCGGCGCGCTCGATCATATCGCGATCATGTTCAACAACGATTATCGAATTGCCAATATCCCGAAGCGCCTCGAGCGAACTGATCAAACGATTATTATCTCTCTGGTGAAGGCCAATACTAGGTTCATCCAAGATATAGAGTACACCTACCAATTGGGTGCCAATTTGTGTTGCTAGACGTATTCGTTGCGCTTCACCCCCCGAAAGTGATTTCGAGCTGCGGTTTAATGAAAGGTAATCCAATCCAACATCAAGTAAAAATCGGATACGGGTCCTGATTTCCTTTATGATCTCCTCAGCAATTTTCAGTTGGTTTCCATCAAGTTTCTGTCCCAGTCCGTCAAAGAATTCGGAAACCTCTGCGATATCCATATTTGATAGCTCGGCAATGTTCTTTTCATCAATCTTAAAATTCAAGGATTCTCGTCGAAGTCGTGAACCTTTACAGGCAGGGCATACGATTTTGTCCATATATTCCTTAGCCCATCTTTTTATGGATGTTGAATCGGCTTCTTCGAATTGATTTTTGATGAAGTTTGATATGCCTTCGTAATCTATTTTATAGTTACGCTTAACACCAAGGGTTTTCGATTCTATCTCAAAACTTTCCTGCCCACCCTTTAAAAGTACTTCAATGGCCTGGATCGGGATTTTGTTTATTGGATCTGAAAGCTCAAATTCGTAGCGTTGGGCAATGGTCTCTATTTGTTTAAAAGCCCAGGATTTTTTGTATTCACCCAAAGGGGCTATGCCTCCTGCTTTAATGGATAGCTTTTTATTGGGAAATATCTTTCTTTCATTAACTTCATATACATGTCCCAAACCATTGCAGCCTTTACACATGCCTTTGGGAGAGTTGAATGAAAAGGTATTGGGTTCGGGAGTGGGATATGAAATACCTGTAGAACGACACATTAAGTCCCTGCTAAAATATCTAGGTTCAGATGTTCCTTCTTCCAATACCATCAAAACATTTTCCCCACTGTACATGGCAGTGTTAATACTCTCGGCCATGCGTTTGTCCAGGTCATCACTATTGGTGATTTTCAAACGATCGATGACGATCTCAATATCATGGGTCTTGTAACGGTCAACTTTCATCCCCTTTACAATATCCTTGATCTCACCATCTACCCGAACCTTAACAAAGCCTTGCTTTGCTATTTGTTCAAACAGCTCGCGATAATGCCCTTTTCTGGATTTTATAACAGGCGATAGAATATTTATTTTCTTATCCCTATAATCGGTCTTTATCAGGTCTTTTATCTGCTCGTCGTTATAGCTGACCATTTTCTCACCTGTATTGTAGCTATATGCATCCCCAGCTCGCGCAAATAACAAGCGTAAAAAATCATAAATTTCAGTAATAGTACCTACAGTTGACCTTGGGGATTTTGAAGTGGTCTTTTGTTCAATGGCTATTACAGGGGAAAGACCATCAATTTTATCAACATCAGGACGTTCCAATCCGCCTAAAAATTGGCGGGCATAAGCAGAAAATGTCTCGATATACCTTCTCTGTCCTTCCGCATAAATAGTGTCAAAAGCGAGCGACGATTTTCCACTACCGGATAATCCAGTGATGACTACCAACTTTTCCCTTGGAATAGTAACATCAATGTTCTTGAGGTTATGGACTCTAGCCCCTTTTACCTCTATATTTTCCTCGTAGTTAATCATTTTTAAAAAGCAAAGTTGCAAAGTTACGATTTTGAGCACAAATAATGAAGCGGCCTAAGTTTTGATTTTTCATCCCGTCCAATTTTTTTTATACAAAATTCAAACATTTGAAAATGCAATTATTGGGTATAGGATCTAGAATAGAACATCCTGAATTTGGCAAAGGTGTGGTTACTAATGTGACTTCGAAACAAAATTGGGTAACATTTAAAGGGTTAGAGACCATTGATTTGGATGATGCATTTGAAATCATAGAAGCCGTTACTGATGACGTTTATTCGGTCAGTTCTTCAGATGTTGAACTATCGCTCATCTCAATTCTAAAAAGATGGGGTGATACCGGTGTAAGATTACGGCCATTGTTAGCAAATTGAAAGGCGGACACCTTGTGCTACAATCCAATGACCCGAATTTTTCGCATAAAGAAATACCGATTGACACTTTTTTTCATAAAATAGTTATGGTATGTGATAGGATTCGCGTCATGGAACAAAAAATCAATGCCAGTAAAAACTTTGATGATTTGGAAAAAGTGGATTTACAGCAATACATTACAAGGATATGGGAGTCTTAGGACTTTCAATGTGTTGTTTAATACTAAAGGTGACTATATTCGTAGGAGAAAAATCCAAGTAATCCAATTTACATCGCTAGCCTGTAGTCCGTTTGAGAAAAAGTATGATTTACGGTATTGGAATTCAAATACCAGGTTTTGGTCTCTAAATCGATTATTTCGACAGATACCAGATTGTAGTACATTCCATAATTGCGTTTACGGTCAAAAACAATCCATTGTTGCTTAGGATAGCGCAAACGAAAATGCCTTGAAACCAAAGGGAGGACATTAAAAGTAGGTTCAATTTCCGCAACGTAAATGTTATCATTGGTTACATTAAAATCAACCGAAACCTCTGTAAGTTGTTTCTCCTTGCCCACATTTTTTGCCAATTGTACAATCTTAAGTTCTATGGCCGCCAATTGTTCTAATTCAATTGGATCCAATAATGCGTAGAGCTTCTGAATGTATTTGTACAGCATGAACTCTATACCATCAGCTTCACTCAAGAAGGCAAAGTAGATATTTTTTAATACGGTGCCGTTTTTCTTTTCAATGCTATCCCAAACCTTTTTTGCTTTCGAAATATGTGAATTGATTATCTTGGTCTCTGCAAATAATCCTTTTTGTGGAGAGGATATCTTTTGAAACCCTATAATTTCAATTTTCTCATTGATACCCACAAAAATCGCAGTAAGAAATCCATTGAAACTTCCGTCATAAACTAAAACCTTTGAATCATTCATGCTATTAGAATAAACTTAATTGAATATTATCATCAACTACTGGTCCGTTGCTGGTCCTTGTTATATATGCGATAATTGGGTTTTTCTTTCTTGCCCTTTTAGCGCTAACCTTCCTTTTTATGCCAAAAACATCCTGTGTTCCTGCATGTGCAAAAAAATTAAGCTTGTCCTGTATTGTACTTTTTAACATCTTAATTCGTATATACTCCAAATATATGGATATATTCCTAAATATGGAAATATTCCACAATATTATTTGGATATATTCCAAATTTCGTATATTTGGATATGGAAAATGAGATTACATTAAAGCGTTTTACCGATGTTCGTCGGGAGCTGGGCCATACCCAAGCAGAATTTGCCAAGATTTTAGGTATTTCAAATACAACAGCGGATATCGAAAGAGGACGTACCAAATTATCGGGTAAAGTCGTTGCAGAACTTTTAAGGCAATTTAAGATTAATCCACTTTGGTTATTTGGAGAGAGCACCGAGCGGTATTTAGAAACTTCAAATACCAGTGTAATTCCAAAGGTGGTCACGGTTGATTCGTCTGACAATGAAAATATGGTACTGGTCAACGCAAAGGCCGCTGCGGGATACCCCCAGAACATACAGGATACCAGTTGGTACAAACAACTTCCGGCTTTTGACATACCTTTACCTGAGTTTAGAAATGCCTCATATCGAGGATTCCAAATCGAAGGGGATAGTATGCTACCAAATTTAAGACCAGGGGAATGGGTACTCGCCAAAGCTATTGAGGATATTGCACATGTAAGCCCAAATAAAATGTACGTTGTGGTGTTGCAAGATGCGGTTTTGGTTAAAAAGATTGACAAAACACCAGGCTCCAATACCGTTACATTGATATCCCTAAATGAGACTTACCCGCCATATGAAATTGATTCCCATCAAATACAGGAAATTTGGCAAGTTAATAGTAAGATCACCTTTGGAGTCGATGCCACAACAGAAAAAGGATTGCTAAGACAATTACAGGAATCTATGGAAGAATTAAAAAGCCAGTTCAACCAAAACAAGGGATGATTTATAATTTAAGGGTGTACATTCCACTTTCTTTTAGATTAAAGCCCAAACTTTTATACAATTGAATGGCTGGTTTTCTGTGATGGTTACTAAACAATATAATTTCTTTTAATTGTCTCTTTTCGCCTTCATCTATAAGGCTTTGCATGAGTTTTTTTCCAATACCCTTACCACGACACGCTGTAGATACCACCACATCCTCAACCATTCCCTTATGTCCGGAGATTGCCTTGTAGGTAGCTAAAGATGCCATCCCAAGCAATTGGGTATCCTCCCAACAACAGGCACAGATGAAATCGTTTCCTTGTGGCAGTACATTTTTAATATCCAATTGCCCGATTTCAGCATTCAATTGCTTAAAGAGGTCATGGATTTGTTGGCTCAAGGCCTCATTGATGTCCGATTCTTGAAGGAGCTTAATGGTCATTGTATCGGTTGATATGATTAGCTAAAATATTCTTTTTTGAGCGTAATAATGCAATTCCCTAAACATCTTTTGGTGTAATGGTCATTCCGAACGTATGTGAGGAATCACATCCTGATTAATAGGCTCGTGTTGAGGGGCTATATTTTTGCCCATCGTTATGTGATTTCTCAGTCGTGCCTCCTTCGAAATGACTGTTTCGGTCATAACGGACTACTTTGCTAAAAATTGTATTTTTGAAAACATGAACAAAATAGCAATCTTCTTTCTTTCTGTGTTGTCATCTTTCACCATATTGGGGCAGTCCCAAACTGATACGCTCAGGGTGGGTTACACTGCAGCTCCCCCTTTTATTGTGGAAAATGGGGAATCTCTTGAAGGTATTAATGTTTGGTTATGGGAAAGGGTTGCCAAGGACCTTAAATTAAAATATGAACTTATTCCAATGGATTTTAATGAAATACTCAAAGCTTTGGAAGAGGGTTCCATTGACGTGAGTATTAATCCGTTGACCATTACCAGTGAACGAAGCAGAAAGATGGAATTCACAGATTCTTTTTATGCTTCCAATTCAACGATTGCTGTTACCGAGGTTTCTTCGATTCAAAAATTCATGAGTTTTGTAATGGGGTTCTTTAGTATTAACTTTTTAAAAGGTTTATTGGTATTGTTGTTCATTATTTTGTTGTTTGGTTCAATGGTGTGGTTTTTTGAGCGAAAATCCAATAAGGAACAGTTTAGGTCTTCCCCTAGAGGAATTTGGGATGGTCTTTGGTGGTCCGCGGTTACCCTGACCACCGTTGGTTATGGTGATAAGGCTCCAAAAAGTAAAATGGGTAGGGCAGTGGCCTTGTTGTTGATGTTTGTTGGGTTATTGTTTATTAGTGGACTTACGGCAAGTATAGCTTCGAGCTTGACGATAAACCAACTGAACAGTAATCCTGATAGTTTTAATGAATTTAAAGAACATACCGTTGGATCTATAGGTAATTCAGGAAGTAACGAATTTCTGAGGAACCATTTCTTTAAGGATATTCGTTTGTATGATGGTGTCGTTTCTGGCTTGAAAGATTTAAAGAACAATGAACTACAGGCATTTATTTATGACGAGCCTATCCTCAAATACCAAATTCGACAAGATTCTACGCTACAGAAACTTACTATTCTACCAATAAAGTTCAATGTGCAATTTTATGCTTTCGGATTGGCTAAGGGAAATATTGAATTGGAACAGGCCTTATCCCAAAAAATACTGGAAGTTATTGAAAGCCAGGCATGGGAGATTATTTTGAATGAGTACGGCTTGACTGAGATATAATGGATTTATCATTATTTAAAAGATCCAAATCCAGTTCATTAAAATTGTCCGCGGCCTTGACCAATAGCGTAGAACCAATGGTTTCAAACAAATGGTTGGTCTTTAGCACAAATTCTGCCTGTTTTTCAATTTTGTAATTGGGTATGCCTACCAGGGTCAAATTGGTAGTCGCAGATTCTTCCGCAATAATATCATAAAAGGGCTTTTGTTCAACAGCGTTGTTAATGATTTTGATTTGAACATTGACCCGCAAATCTTCCACTAACTTAGCTATTTTACCTTGTATTAAACCAATATCCACGTTGTTGTTATTCACAAAAAGCACTCTGATATTAGTATTGTTCCACTTGGGTGACGCAATAATGAATCGGGCAATATTCAGCATCATCTCGGCATTTTTGCTATCGGTTTCCCGCCACCAAAGATCTACGGTCTGGTAATCACCGAATTTGGCTTTCCTATCAAAATCCAGATACAGAAGATTATAATCCAAGTACAAGAGGGTTTCGGTCATTTTTGCATATTCAATGGAGTTTTCCAGACCTTTGGGCCATCCCATCATGATGGTATTCGGTTCAACTCCTGAAAACCCAAAAGTCGACGCAATGTTCGTTATGCCCGTATAGATATTGTCTACCTTTATTTGCCGCGCAAAAATCCCCAGTTCCTTAAAATTCTCGTCCCTTACGGTTTGCTCGGTTTTTCGAAGCGGTATGTCATTGTGTTTATCCAGAATAAGTTTAAAATTGGTGACCATACCTGTTCGACCAGAAACGGTTTTCCCCAATTCCAGTAAATAGGATTGGTGATCACTTTTGCCACTGAAAAGAATAATATTAGGATTCCAATTGGTGTTTTCATCATCCTTCTCATCTATCTTCCTTAAACCTTTGTTCACAACATTTTCCCAAACACTACGCCAAACATCGTTTGATTGTAATTGCACCTCCTTGCGCTGTAATCCAAAATATAGAGCACTGATGACTCCCAATGCGGCTAACATGGCAATCATGTCCAACTTGAACATTACTACAAAACAGGCAATAAAACCTAATAGGCCGATCCAACGCTTTATTTTGAAACTAGGTTGAAAATCAGGATTCGCCCAACTTTCCAAAAAGTAGGAGATATTGATAAAACCATAGGCGGTTAAATAAAACATGGAAACCAAACGGGCAATAACATCCAATTCCCCGATTAGAATACCAGCCTCCGCAATGATAAATACCATAAATAAGGCATTAACCGGCTCGTCGTTCGCTCCTTTTCCCTTTCCAAATATCTTAGGCGTTACTTTGTCTATTGACATGGCTTGTAGTATTCTTGGCCCGCCAAGAATACCTCCCAAAGCTGAGGACAAGGTAGCTCCCCAAATACCTGCAACCACAGCTGGAGCAAACAGGGCGATCCTCATAAGAATATTGTAATCCGTCTTGAGAAGATCAGAATTTACAGCAAATGCCATAAAAACAGCCAAAAGAATGTAAACCACAAGTCCTACGCCAATTGCCGCCAAAGTTCCAATGGGAATGGATTGCTTC